>CAYVVR010000385.1:0-2926 GCA_964454655.1 uncultured Planctomycetaceae bacterium
CGTTGTTCTGAGAAGGCGGTCGGGTGCCTTCACGATGCGGCCGATTCCTTCTTCTTCGGTGCTCGTCGTGTATGCCCCGGGATGGGCGACCAGGCCCGGAATGCCCAGGCGATCGGCTCGTTGTAATTCGACGATCATCGCGTCGATCGATCGACGCCAAAGCGTATCGTCGGGGCTTGCCAGATTGATCAAGTACGAATCATGCGCGATCGGATGCGGAAGATTCGCCTCTTCCAACGCGTGTTGAAAGCGGGCGACCTGATCGTTCGTCAACGGTGCCGCGTTCCATTGGTTGTTGTTCTTCGTGAATACTTGGAAACAATCGCACCCGGCTTCGACGGCGCGGTCGACGGCTTTGTCGAAACCTCCGGCGATCGACATGTGAGCGCCGAGACGTGGTCCTCGTGGTCGGGGCATCGGTTGCGGTCTCCATCATCGCAGCAAAAACCGGTTCGGGCGTAGTGCCGTCGCGAACGCTTTGCGAGTTAGCCGTTGCCGCGGCGAGCCAAGATCGCCGAGTACAATTGTCGAGCAAGCGGCTCGACACGATTGTAGATGCCCGGGCAAATGCTTTCGCGAGGTCCGGCGACGTTCAGAACCAGAACGTTCAGTTTCACGAGCTTGTCGCCCGCCTCCTCGATTTCGTCCGGAGAGATACCGAAGGCGTCGAGAACGAGCGTGCGATCCGGGCCCTTGACGCGTTCGGCGTGTTCGATGGTCAGCCGCGTTCCGCCTCCGAACGAAGGTCCCAAGAATACGACCGTAGCGTCGCTGTCTTCGATGTTCTTGCGGGTGCGGACGGCATGATCGGCCTCGGCGGTTTCGACCAAGAGGTAGCGATCCGGGATCGTCTCGCCGAGTTCGGCCGTGCGGCCCTTGGGACACCACCCACCGTGAGGAATCCCCAAGACTATGGCGGCATCGAGAGCGGCGCGATCGACACCTGTTTGACCTCCCGAAACCACGCCCAGTGGTTCTCCAGAGGCAATCAGGGCGTTTCGTAGTTCCGTCGGTGTCGGCATGCGGCGGCCTGTGAGAATCGCGAACTCGCTCGGGCTTGGGGACTGCCCTGAGGGCGCACAAGGACGGCCTCGCGGGAGATACGCAAGGCCGTCCTGTCGAATGCTCAGTTTAGCGTGTCATCGGCACGCAAGGTAGTGGTGCAGAAGCCTCGGTGGATTAGAAGAAACCGCCGCCGAAGCCACCGCCGAATCCACCCCGTCCGAAACCACCGCCGAATCCGCCTCCGAAGCCGCCGAAGCCGAGGCCGCCGGTGCCGCCCCGCGAGGTGCCGCTCTCACCGTTGGCGAAGTTGAACGTATTCACTTCGCCGATACCCGAAAACTGCGGCGAAGGCGAGACGCGGACGTATCGTCGGTCGGCCGACACGACACCGTAGACCATCAACATCGCACCTTCCGGAAGGACGGTGATTTCGGGTTGATAGCCGACGGCTCCATGGGCGATCGGCAAAAGCCCTGCCATTTGAGGCAGATTGCCTCCACGGGATTGGATGAACGAGGCCATCGACGAGGTATCCATCTCGGCGGCCTGGGCTTGTTCCCCGGGCAACTGCTGGGCCAAGATACGCTGTCGCAACGCCATTTGGCCCGCAACGGCAGCCGCCACCTGTTGCTCGGCCAGCGGGACCTGAAGCCGCCCGCGGTCCAGATCAAACTGGACCAAAGCACGGTCGTCCTTCAATTCGATTTGCCGAGTTTCTTCCACCTGGTCTTTCGTGAACAGGTGCCGGTAGACCGTGACGGTTACTTTGCCCGAGGGAATTTCACCCCATACTCGCCGGATCAGCACGCGGTAAGTCCCGGCAAAGCCGCGGGGAACGACGTAGTACTCTTCGTAGCCGTTGGTCCCTTGACGCTCGCCGGTAAAGGTTCCGTCGCCGATCAGAACACCTCCGGAAGTCGTTCGGGGGTTCTGGAGCGAGCAGATCGTACCGCCCGGTTCTTCGACGGTCAAATCGATATCGGCCTCGCCGAGCCACGCAACCTTTACCACGCAGTCCCGAGCCACGGCTTCGTCCAAAGCCGCCTCGAATGCCTTGGCTTCTTCGTCGAGGTTGCGGGCCTTGAGGTCTTCCAAGGTCGCCTTGGCGACGCGGAAGGCTTTCATCCAAATGTCTTGGTGTTCTTTCGAGAACGCCTGGCTGAGGATGCCGCAGGTCGCCCACTGGATGCCTTCCAAGTCGTTGAGCTTTTCGGCCAGACGCAACCCGGCCACGTAGGGTTCCGGCCACAGCGGCGACAGTTGCGCCGTTTGGTGGTACACCTCCAACGCACGGTGCTCGAGACCGTGACGTTCGAGGTAGATACCGGCGACCAACATGTCGAGCGGGGTGTCGGCAAACTCGGCAGCCGACATGAGCGCTCGTTCGATTTCTTCAGTGGAGCCGCCGGTGGCTTCCAGCGACAAGGCCAGCGCTTCGTACATCCACGGTTGCGGTTGGCCGTTGCGCATCGCCGCGTGAATCAGCGCGATGATTTCTTCGAACTTCTTCGCGCCGAGCAGACGACGCACGGCTTCGCGTACCTGAGCCTGATCGGCCTTGGTCGAGGCGAAATAATCGTTCCAGTAGTCTTCGGCCGAGACGTCATCCGCGGCTTCGTCCGAAAGCACCTTTTCGACCCGCGTGAGCAGGTCGTCTTGCTGTTCGGCAGAATTCTCACGCGGTTGACCATCGACGTCCAGCGACAGGTCGTCTTCCACGGCGAAGGCGCGGAAGTTATTGCCGGCTGCGGCGCCGTTTTGGCCGGGCACGTCGAAGAAGCCGCCGCCGAAGCCTCCCATACCTCCCATGCCGCCGAAGCCTCCCATGCCACCGAAGCCTCCCATGCCTCCGAAGCCTCCCATGCCGCCGTATCCGCCGCCGTATCCGCCCATGCCGCCGAAGCCGCCCATCATGCCGCCC
>CAYVVR010000385.1:2936-4408 GCA_964454655.1 uncultured Planctomycetaceae bacterium
GCCGCCACCAAGCAGCCCAGGTTGGACGACGAGGTCGGCGACCGGATACACCTTCGTGACCATGTCGCCTTCGGCTTGTTCGGGGGTCGTGATCAGCAGGACTTCATCCTTGATCATGTAGGTGAGATCGAAATCGCGGAGCAACAACCGCAACGCCGAACGCAGCGAGATACCGCGCAAGCTCTTCGTCACGGGGATGCTGCTGTCCAGACCGACGTCTTGCAAGGCGACGGTATCGAGCTGGATCTCGATTTCGTGCCGGTCCTTGAGGTAGTCGATGACTTCCGACAGGGGCGTGTCGATGAAGTCCAACTCGGTGGGTTCGCGCAGGGCCTGCAAGATTCTCCGTTCGGCAGGCTTGGCCGCCATCAGGTCCATCGATTCGTAGCGTGCCTTCCGGCGTTCCGTCAGCTCTTGCCAAACCTCGGCCGGAGGATAGACGACCGGCGGTTCGTCGGGGAACGGCATGTACGATTTTTCGACCTGGTACAACGTGTCGACGATGGCGATTTGACGCTTGCGTCGCAGTTCCATGGCGTCTTGGAAGGCCATCGTGTGACGCGCAAAGTGGTCGGCCAGAACGGGAACCGGTTCGTGCGGCGCCAGCTCGTGGGCTTCCGAAGCCGCTTCTTCGTAGGCCAACCGGTATCGACCTTCCTCCATCAACGAGTTGAACCGTTCCAAGAGTTGACGCAGCTTCTGCTGCTTGACCATCAGCGATTGCGTGATCAGCTCCCGTTCTTTCGCTTGGGCGAGAACCTCATTTTCTCGCTGGCGACGTTCGTTCAATTCGACGACGCGCACGTTCGCCTGGCGAATGGCCGTGCGAAGCTGCTCGATGAGCTGATCCCGAACCTCGGGATTCAGCTCGGGAACTCGCTCGACGCCTTCCAGCTCGAGCTTGAGATCTTGCATCGCGGTTTCGGGATCGGTGGCCATCAGGTTGCGAGCCGCCGAAATCGCCGCTTGAACTTCCTTGGTGATCGCCTGTTCGAGCAGGGTGCGATCTTGCTCGACCGCCGCGGCCAAGGCACCTGGCGGAAGGTTGCCGTTGTTCGGCTCTTCCCCGACGAGGTTCAAGACGGGAACGTCCGACGTGGCCGGTTCGGCATTCTGTACCGCCGCCGGTGCGGCCGGAGCCGCGGGAGCCGCTTGACCGTTTTGAATTTGGGCTACCTGGCGAATGATGCGCTTGGCCGCTTCGTTTTGCGGATCACGAGCCAAGGCTTCTTGGGCGATTCGTTCCGCCCCGGCCAAGTCGTTGACTTTGAGAGCTTGTTCGGCGAGTTCGCTCAGGTTATAGGCACCGACGGCGCTCGCTTCGGCGATTTCGCGTAGCAATTTCTTACCGGCGATCGGAACGGTCACGCCGTTACTGCGGGCGGCTGCATCGACCACCTGCATCAAGTAGGCGTTACCGGCGGCCGGTTCCGGGGGATCCAGCTTGATCGCAATGTTCTTGCCGTCGGCCG
>CAYVVR010000386.1:0-4406 GCA_964454655.1 uncultured Planctomycetaceae bacterium
GTTGTGCGACGTCGTCGGGCACCCGCTGGATCGGACGGCGCTTTTGGCGAGCCTGACGAAGAACGTCGCCGCGCATCTTTCGCCGAAACGATTCCGCGGCACCGACATCGCCCGACGTGCCAACCGTTGGTGCTGCGACAAAGGACGCACGCTGACCGTCTCGACCGGCAACCGGGTGGTGCGCGGCGTGTGTCGAGGGATCTCCACCGACGGCGGTTTGTTGCTGGAGGTCGACGGCACGCTCGAAGAAATCGTCTCGGGATCGGTACTGGCGACGAACTGAGCGACAAACGAAAACCGGCCGGCAGTCACGCCGACCGGTTCAGGGTTGCGTCCTTTGCGTCTACCAGTGACGGCTTCGTCACTTTTCAGAGGCGGTCGTGGTCGCCTCCACCTCGTCCGGGGCCGGTCGATCGACGATGAACCCGCCCGAGGTCCCGCGTCGGCTGATCCGGTTGTTCGACGCACGGCAACCGTAGGTGTCGGTATTGCCGTAGTCGATGACGAAGCTGAAGTTCCCACCGCAGGCCGACGGATTGTGATACGTGATGTTCGACGAGGCATACCCTTGCCCGTAGCCCTTGTAGATGTCGGCCCCGCGATAGTCGAACAAAATGCCCAGGCTGCCTTGGGCCCCACTACCTTGCGAACCGCTGCCGGTCGCCAGGTATTGATCGTCGCCGGCGAACTCCATCAACACGCCGATCGAGGCGTCCCAGGCGAACCCGATATTCATGATCGTGCCGTCGTAGGTGTCGTTGCCGGCATCATCGATCATGAAGCCGAGGGCGTAGTGGCATCCGAAACCGTTTGCAAACCGTTGGAAGCGACGCTCCGTACGCGACGATCCCGAATACGCTTTCAGGGTCGCCCCGAGCCGTTTGTCGTTGCCTTCGAAGTCGCGGGCGAACCCCATTCCCAGCCAGTACCCGCCGCCTTGGGCGAAGTAGTCGTACTCGTACGTGTCGTCGCCGGAGCCTTCCAGGAACACGCCCAAGCCGCCGTCGGCGACACCGCGGAGGCCCGAACCGACGCCTTGTCCCCAACCTTCGTAGCCGGGGGTTTCGGGATACGAGTCGTAGTAGCGGCCGCCGGTGTAGTAATGGTCGTTGCCCGAGACGTCTTCAAGGACACCGAAGCCGAGTGGACCGGCGAATCCCTGGTCCCACATCGCGGCGTGGTAATCGTCGGTTCCGGCACCTTCGATCAACAAGCCGACCCCGCCGAGTGCCTGCCCTTGCACACGTCGCAGGCCGATGTACCGGTCGTTGCCGTTCAAATCGGCCAGCATTCCGACACCGGCCAAGGTCGATCCCTGGGCCACGCTTTGGGCCTGATAGATGTCGTCGCCCGACGCGTCGATGAGGATCGATCCGGCCAAGATCGATCCGCCTTGGATACCGGGCCGGCTGCCTTGGTACCGATCGTCGCCGGCCAAGTCGATCACGATCAACACCGGCCGCGAAACGTTCGCCGTTCCTTCGACATAGACGTCGTTACCACCCAAGTCGATGACGGCACGAACCTGTTTCGCCGTCTCGAGGTCGTAACGGTTCGATTCCGATCCGCCGATGACGATCGTGCCGGTTTCCGTCTCGATGACGCGGACGATCGGCCCGCTGATCCCTTCCACGCTCAGCGAGGCATCGCCGGTACCGTCGAGCTTGGCCAGTTCGGTCAGCAAATCGGTCGACAGCAGTTGGGCGAGGGTTTCCGCCAAATCGAATTGCGCCGAACGGTTCATCTTCAACATCAGCTTGCACAAACGCCTCGCGTAGCTGCGGCTGTTCACGGTGTGGCCGACGCTGGCGTTGGTCGTAAGCGTCGAATAGAGGTTCCGCGCCATGTCGGCGACCTCTTTTTCGTCGAGCGGTTCGATCATTGCCGCGTAATTGCGATGCGCCTGAAGCAACACCGACTGCACCGAAAGCACGGCTTCATCCGGCGACGCGGGCTTCGGCAAGACGAATCGCTCGGTCGCAGCCGGAACATCCATCTTCGGCCGGGCCACCGCCAACGCGGCGGTCGTACCGACGGCATCGGCTCGTTTCAACCCGGCATGCAACTTGCGAGTGAACTCCTCGGCGGCCGCCGGCGCCGAAAGCGGATCGAGGTACAACTGCTCATACCACGAAAGACGGCACAGCCCGTTGACTTCCGAGCCGGTATATTCCCGATCCGTCGCCCGCAGCCGACCGGCCAAGTACGACCGAAACGTACGGAATCGAGAATCGATGCGGCGACTTTGAAGTTGCGTTTCGACCTCGGGACGAATCAAGGCGGCGATGCCGGCGGCTTCCGGGTGGCCGACCTTCGCGTCCAACGCCTCGGCCATCGCCAACCCGAACTCGCGGAGCACCTTTTCCCGCTGCTTTTCGGGGGCGACTTCCGCCGATTCCTGCTCTTCTTCGGTTTCCTCTGCGGCGTCTTCGTTCGGCGTTTCTTCTTCCGGCTGCATCTCCGGTTCGGTCGCCTCGTCGGACTCGGTCGCTTCGGGTTTCTCTCCCGCTTCGTCGGCGTTTTCAGCGGCTTCCGACTCCGGCGGATCGGCCGGTTCGTCTACCTGCTCCCCCGCTTGAGGCAAGCCGAGCTTCGGGCCCTCGAAAGTTTCGTCTCCGCTCGCAGCTTCGTCGGCGGCGTCCTCGAGGCTCACCGCGAATTCGGCGAGGGGTTCACCGTAGGGCATCACGTCGACCAACGCCGAGAAAAGGTCGACCGAATCGACCCATTCGCCGACGCGGGCCTGCGGCGTCGTCTCGTCCAACGGTAACGGGTCGAACGTGTCGTCGCCGGGAACGACCTCCACGTGAAACCGAACCATGCCGCTCTCTGAAGACGGGGCGTCCGATTCGGCGGGAGACATTCCCCCCGTCAACAACCCGATTCCCAACGCAGCCAAGATCGCCGTGCCGTGCAGATAGATCCTCATCGTCGCTATCACCCAATGATTCCTGCGGGCGGCTCACCAAGTCGTGCGACCGCACCCGACCGGTGCCCACGGCCCTCCGCCTGAGCAGCCCATGTGTTACACTTTGCGCCGTTTAAACCGGCAGCTCAGATTTGCCAGATAACGCACACGATATCAATCGGTCCGTGTCACTATTTTCATAGGAGTATCATGCAACTTACTTGTGGCACCGAACATGCGTAACGCACGCGTCGCCCGACTTCAATCGGATGCACCCGACACACCAAATACGACCACTGCACCGATTGCGCCGATTGCACACACTTCCCCCGTCATGCGAGGGGGACGTTTTTGTCGCGGCGATGCACTCCCGTACGGTACGCCGCCACACAGATTTCTTGTCGATTGTGCCACAACTGCCGAAGTCGCACGGTTTGAAATCCCCACGACTTGATGCGTTCGACGGCGGCGGGAAGCTCATCCACCAGCTTCCACTGGGTTAATTTCAACGTCAGAATCAGGCCACGAACGCGGCATTCCGGGTAAGTCACGATTCCTTCGACGGCGTCGAGGGTGTAGCGAGGCGCGACATTCATGTCGGCCGCCAACCATCGGATTTTTCGGAACTCGCGACGCCGAGCCTGGGGAACGCGACGTCGAAGGTGTCGAAATCGGGGGTGATTCGCGACAGCGGGATGCATTTCGGCGGGATCGACTCCGAGAACTTCGTATCCTCGGTCGAGTAACGCCTGGGACGCGCCGCCGGGGGCACTCCCCAGTTCGGCCCAGCGTGCCGCCTGCGGAACCGGGAACGCCGCCCAACGTAACGCTTCTTCCATTTTCAAGTACGCCCTGGAAACGGCATGCGCCGGCAAGGCGATCGGCGGTCGTCCCCCGATCCAGCGGGTCTGGATGTCTTTCGTCACACGATGACACCCGAACCAGTATTCTCCCGGATCGACCACGACACAATCAAGCACCCAATCGCCCGGCGCGAGCGGTTGCTTCCCTCCAGCCAAACGCCAAAAGGCGTCCTCCGGCTCTGATTGCGTATTACCGACCGACGGGTGCGGCGATTCGACTGCCCGCGTTTCCGTTTCCTTCAACGATTCGGATACAAACTCCCGCGGTGCCGCCTCCAACAACGTTCGTTCGACGACGCACACGTCTTCGGGCCATGGAGCGGTCGTCTCGTCGGGATGGCCGCCGGTCGGATCACGAGGCCACACGTGCACCGCGCGGATGGGTTCCCCCTCGACGATTTTCCACACGCGCTGCGGCCAGTCGGGGGCGTCGAGCGGTATTCTCCCGAACGATAAGCCCCATCGCCGCGCAAACGGGCATTCCAGACGAAATCCTTCGCCCACGAGCGAATCGTCGGTCGTTTTGAAGGTCAAGAATCCCGGCCGCGAAAACGCAAACCGCAAGTTCGGATACTTGCACCCGATGAAGCTCTTGACCACCCGTTCGGCGCCGATCCGACAGGTGAGAAACACGA
>CAYVVR010000387.1:0-4402 GCA_964454655.1 uncultured Planctomycetaceae bacterium
TTCGAGGGCGACCACGGTATTCTTCTGGCGCCGCAATCGGAGGACGGCTTCGAGCAAGCGGTCGATGTCGGCGGGGTGAAGGCCGACCGACGGTTCATCCAATACGTAAAGCACGTTGACGAGGCTGGATCCCAAAGCACTCGCCAACGCCACTCGGCGCAATTCCCCGCCGCTGAGCGTCCGTAGCGACCGGTCCAGCGTCAGATAGCCTAGCCCGACTCGCTGTAAGTAATCGAGCCGGGCTTCCACTTGTTCGAGCATGACTGCCGCGACTTCGCGATCCCAGGCCGAAAGGTCGAGATCTTTCACGTACGAAAGCGTTTCGTCGATCGACAGCCGGCACACTTCCGACAGGTTCAAGTTCCCGACGCGAACCGCTAGGGCTTCGGGGCGGAGTCGCAAACCGCCGCAGGCGTCGCACTCGCGATAACTTCGCCATCGACTGAGAAACACCCGGATATGCATTCGGTACTTGCGTTTGTCGAGCGAAGCAAAGAACCCCTCGATGCCCGCAAATTTGGCTTCCGGTACACCGTAACGCAGCCGATCGATTTCTTCTTGGCTGAGATCGGCGAACGGTACGTCGACGCGAATTTTCAGCTTTTTGGCGTTCTTCAGTAAAAAATCGAGTTCTTTTCGGTAGGACCGGCTGTTCCAAGGGGCGATCGCGCCCTCGCGAATCGTTTTTCGCGGGTCGGGTACGATCAAGTCCATATCGGTGTCGATCACATTCCCGAAACCTTCGCATCTCGGGCATGCGCCCCATGGACTATTGAAGTTGAACAGGCGAGGTTCGGGAGCGAGAAACGACTTGTCGCACGACGGGCAATCCAAAGATTCACTGAACTCGCGGAAGAACCAATCTCGGTCGTCGATTCGCCGAGGTTCCCACGTGCACGCAGAGGAAGCCGATTCGGCCGCTTCGATGAGCAATACCGTACGGCCTTCGCCGAAGCGGAACGCTGTTTCAAGCGAGTCGCGCAAGCGGGTCGCGTCACTGCTGCCGGTCTTGATGCGATCGACGACGACGATGCAGTCGCCGGAGTTGGGCAACGATGGATCCTCGGGTGATACGGGAAAGGAACGCATGTGTTGCCCGACGATGCCCCGAATGAATCCCGCTTCGAGCCACTTGGCTTGTTTGGTCGTCCAATCGTCGGTTCCGGTGTACGCGACGCGGAAACCGATCATAGCACGCAGCCCGGCCGGGAACTTGCTTAACAATTGAGCGACCGACTGGGGTGTGTCGCGTCGAATCGTCCGGCCGCAACCGGGGCAGACGATCGTGCCGACCTTGGCGAACAACAAGCGAAGGTAGTCGAGTGTCTCGGTCGCCGTGCCGACCGTGGCACGATTCGAGCGACTCGCTTTGGTGCCCGTCACCGCGATTGCCGGAGGAAGGCCGCTGATCGATTCGGCTTCGGGACGTTCCAGTTGTTGGAGATGTTGTCGGGCATACGTGGAAAAGCTCTCGAGATACCGACGCTGTCCTTCGGCGTACAGGGTATCCATCGCCAGCGAACTTTTCCCGCTGCCGCTGAGACCACAGATGACGATCAGTCGGCCCCGAGGAAGATCGAGGTCGATATCTTTCAGGTTGTGAACACGTACGCCTCGCAGGCGAATTCGATTATCGACATCCATCGCTTTCGTTCGTGAGGTGCCGGGGTGGTGGATGCGGTCGATCGTCGATTGTATGCCGAAATGTCGGCCACGTCGTCAAGAAACGAAATAGCCCCACCGGATCTGGTGAGGCTCAAAACGACGTCGGCGACCGGCGGCTCATTCAGGCTTGGTCTTCCAGCCCCCAGTCGCGGATGAGTTGTTCGGCACCCGGCGTCAACCGACGCAACTTTTCAGCGATCGCCGCACGCTCAGCCGCGTTGGCCTTCTCAAGCCGTCGCTTGTACAAAGCGAGTTTCTTCCGACGATGACGTCGGCGCCGAAGCTCTCGTCGACGTTCACTAATCGGCACAGGTCAGCCTCCCTATCGTGTTGATGTCGTTGGTCGATTGTCTTGTTTCGTCCTCGTCGCTTGCCGCGAGATCGTTTAGGCTACGTCACGATCGGATCGACGAAAATCCCTTGATACCACGTCACTTCCGACGCGTCAATGGGGGCCGCTGGGTTTGGACGCTCGGAAGCTGGAGAGCTACCGCGCCGGATCGGCCGGTCGGTCCGGATGTTGTCCAACCTGGCGCTCCCGGCGCCGTTTGCCGGTCAGTCCCCGGCGTTTACCTGCGATTCAGGGCGGGACGACGCCTTTTGGCCATCGTCCGGGAAAAGGTAGAAGTGCATGGCGCACAGCGTGCCGAGCTCGTCGTCGAGCCTGACGTCCTGAAGCGTTCCCTCGGCCGGTTCGCTTGCCGGGTCGACGGCGATGAATTGCGCCTTGCAGTGGTAGCACACGACCCGCTTGCCGAGATGCTCGACGCGAATTTGGCAACGGCGACCGCAGGTTGGACATCCTTGAATGAAATATGTGGGGGCCATCCCAACGACTCCTTGTCGTTTTCCCATCCGTAACAGCGTGATTTATCTTAACGCTTTGACGATTTTCTTCAAGCTATCACGTTAAAAAACGCGAGGCACAGACGTTTCTCTTTCGCGTCGAGGAACTCGCCAACGCCTTATCTTGGTGTTCGTGTATAACAACCCCCAAGATGTGGTGTTCTCTTGTCGTGTGCCCCGGCGTTCACGCCGTATCATGACGCAGAGAACCGCATGACGGTTCGCGGAAGTCCGAAAACATTCCCGTGCTCTCCACGATACCGCCTAGTTCGCGGTTTGCCGTTTAGAATCGGTCCAATCGCCAAATTCTCGCAGAAAAGATCTTGGGACGAGACAAAATACCGAAAACGAGGGGGTAAATCGCCCTATGTCTTGGCGCATCCTGAGGACGCTTGTGTCGACGGCTAGCGGTATGGGCGCCTACGGAACAATGCGTATTTTCGTAATGATGACGTTCTCTTGGGGGACGGCCGGAAAGTCGTCGGTGTCTTTGACCGGTACCTGGGCGATCTTGTCGACGACCTGCATGCCGTCGCCGATCACTTTTCCGAATACGCAATAACCGTAATCGGCCGGATCGGCGTTTGGGTCGTCGGGATTCCAGCCTTTGTAGTCGAGTTCCGGGTTGTCTTTCAGATTGATGAAAAACTGAGTCGTCGCGCTGTCGATGACTTCCGGTTGACGCAGCATACTGATTGTGCCGCGGAGGTTTTTCAGGCCGTTGCGTGCTTCGTTGCGAACCGTGTCCGATACCTCTTTCGGTTGGAAATCGACGTCCATGAGGCCGCCGATGATGGCGTAATCTTTGAAAACTTGGTGAAACAGCGTGTTGTCGTAAAATCCTCTGGCCACGTAGTCCAAGAAGTGATCGACCGTTTGCGGGGCGTTTTCGCGGTCCAGTTCGACCGGAATATTGCCGTAATTTGTTTCGATCACGATTTGGGGGTGCAGTTCGCGGTATTGCCGATCCGCATCCGATTCCTGCGGCGTTTCCGGCTTGTCTGTAGACGAGGCATCGTTTCCGGAATCGGTCGTTTCGTTTGCTGTCTCAGACGACTGAGAGGTCCCGGATTTGTTGCATCCGATCGTGCCCGCTGTAGCGGCTATCCATGCGATCGTTACGATGGCTGCAAGAAGATATCGCTTGTGCATCTTTGCCGATCTCTCTGTTTATGTCGCTGCTGGGTGGAGCGATCGTATTTGCCCTGGAGAATGCGCGTATGATCGGCAATTTCGGCATTTTGTGCAAGTTCAGATGGTAGACTGTCGGCCGGAATCCAAGCAAAAAGGCGGCCGTCCCAAGTGGGGCGACCGCCGAAAAGGGATTGCTTCGGATATGTGAACCTACTTGTCGGTTTCAGAAAGCGAGAGTTCGAACCCTTTCAAGCGGAAAACATACGCAGCGTCGAGAGCTTCGTCGGTTACGTCGATCTGAGGCGGATCGATCGTCAGGTGGCCCGCTTGATCGACGGAGAAAGCGCAAGGTTTGTCGGTGCCCAGCAAGACGATTTCGGCGCCCGTCGAAGGAACGGCTTTCACCGATTCCAGGCGGACAGGCTTTTCGGGACGGTCCATGACGATACAGTAGAACGTCTTTCCGTCCTTCGAACGGGTGAATCGCAAGTCTTGGGCGGTGTATTGAACTTCTGCATGTTCCGAGAAGGTGCCGCTTTTGGCCATCTTTGTGGGACCTTCGCCGTAGACGAGCCAAGGGCGAGTGTTGAAGATGGCTTCACCGTTGACCTTCAACCAGCGGCCCATGCCGAGCAAAAGCTCGCGCGATTGCGGGGGAATTTCGCCGTCGGCGGTGGGATCGACGTTCAGCAACAGGCATCCGTTTTTGGCGACGATATCGACGAAGATATCGATCAGCTCATTGATCGATTTGTAC
>CAYVVR010000388.1:0-4399 GCA_964454655.1 uncultured Planctomycetaceae bacterium
GCCAAAAAGTGCGCCACCAAGAAGGCGGCCAAGAAATGCGGCACCAAGAAAGCCGCGAAAAAGACCGCCAAGAAAAAGGCTGCCAAGAAAAAGGCGGTTAAGAAAGCTGCCAAATAGCACGCCCACGGCGGATGAAGCGACCGAATCGGGTCGCGGCAGCCCACAAGCTTGCAAGCAGACACGACGAGAAAGGACCGGTTTTCAGGCCGGTCCTATCCTTTTGCGCGTCGGGCGGCTGGCCCGATTAGACCGTCGCACCGGTCGCCGGTCACGATTCGTCGATAACGGCCGGCTTGCGGTCGCCCCCGTCGCCGTATCGCGGTTCGTGGAGCGTGAACGTGGCCGCACCGGCGGCGAGAATCACCACGATCGAGATCGAAAACACCGGTACGAATCCCCATCGGTCGACCGCCCATCCGACCAACGGTGAGAAAAACAGCGGTGCCAACAGCGCCAATTGAACCGCGGTCAAGTAACGCGGATGTTGTTCCGGCGGCGCCAGTTCGAGTGCGTAATTGAAACCGACGCGAAGGCCCAGCGGCGGGATGCCCAGCGGGATGAACACCAGCCAGAAGACGCGGGCGGCGATCGAGCCGGGCAGCCAGGTGAGCAATACGGCGAACATCGGCGCCGCGGCCGCCCCGAAAATCAGCATCCGCAGCGTGAGGCGATTTCCACGCCGGTCGGCCGCCGGTCCGACCAACGTGCTGAGCAAGCCCACGCTGACACTTTGGACGACGATCCACACGACGCGATCGCTGCCCCCCAGCCCCCACGCTTGACGCGCCAGTGCTTGGTAGTGGGGAATCAACACGAGCGTCACGCTGAACAACACCGTCACCAGCATCAAGCGTCGCAGGGCGGTATCGGCCAGAACGGTTCGCCACGCGACACCGACCGCCGGCCTCGGTGCGGCGGTCGACGACGGGGAAGGCGACTTCGGTTCGGCCAGGGCGGGGACGACAAGCCCCGAAAGGGCGAAGATAGCGGCGGCGGCCGTGAAGACCGCCGTGTAATTGGGACCGGCGGCATCCAGCCAACGTGGCAGAAAGACCAACGCCGCCGCAACGGCGGGAATCGTTCCCCAGAACGTCGAGAGCGTCAACAACCGGCCCCGGCGTTCGGCGTGAATGAGCTTTCCCTGGACCGTTCCGAAGAGCACCAGGTACAGGCCGTTCAAGGCGGCGAACACAAAGTAAAGGCACAAGAAGACGACCGCCGAATAAGGCAGGCCTTCCGGAAACTTGCGATGGAGCCAACCGGCGGTCAGGAAAGGCAGTCCCAGGCCGGCTGTGATGATTCCGAGTAAAAATTTCTTGCGCGGCAAGCGTTCCACGGTGCCGGTGAAGAACAAGGGAACCACGCCTTGTCCCACGCGACTGAGAATCGGCAAGAAGCCGCGGAACACGCCGGCATTCGCCCCGGCGACGAAATCCAGAAATCCCGGGACGATGACGCTTTCGGTCTTGAACAGCCAGGCGATACGAAAGAGGATCTGGTGAACCGCGAGAAGGCCCAAATTCCGCGTGGAATGATCCGGCGGTACAGGTTGCGGCGGCGATGCTTCGGCGAACGATGACGGCTTGCGGGACATGATTCCCAATATAGTCGATTCGCCCTCGTCCGACGACAACGGCGGCGTGGGAGCCGGGTTCGGAAGCCTTTCTGTCTTCCTTCGGCTAGACGCGTTCCCGTCGTCGATGCCTCGTGCCGCCAGTAACATCGACAGGTAGCTGCGTCGCTCTTGGCGAGACAAGCCCAACCGGGCGGCCAGATCGGCCAAGACTCGCTTGGCTTCGTCGAAACGCGTTTCGTCGGTTACGATTTCGATTTCGGCGAAGCGGCCCACCTCGGCGACTTCGTCGAGTGAGATTTCGACGGCGAACCCTTCGGTCTGAAAGCGAAACTTGGCGCGGCGTTTCTTTACCGAGGCGACGGTTCGAAACCCCAACCGTTCCAGCAGTTCGCGCCATTGCGAAGCCGACTCGGCGCCGTCGGCAAGGGGAAGCTCGAGTTCATGCCGGGTTTTCGTTTCGGTGTCGATCTTCGGGCCTTTGTAGGTGATTCGATTCCGCGAGCCGACGCGGCGCAGCCGCAACGCCTCGTCGGTTTGGCGGAAGTCGCGGGCCGGATGGGCGAAATATAGGTCTTCTTCTTCGCGGACTTCGTCGGGCGCGATCGCCTCCGGAGGTTTGCCCGTCTTTTCGCCCACGACCGCCGCCACCGCCTTCTCCAAGGCCGACCAGTCGTCGACGTAGAATTTCTGTTCGACTTCCAGTTGCATGCGCGTGCCTTTCGCTCGATAAGCGATCGGATGCCGATCCGGCCTTCGATCATGCGCGAGGATAACGTCCGAACTCGTGCGCCGCGTCGAGCATGGCGACGATGTGTGCCGGTTCGACATCGGCCAAAATGTTGTGGACTTGTTGGAAGACGAAGCCGCCGCCGGGGGCCAAGATGTCGATCTGCCGCCGCACGTGCTCGCGGATGTCTTCCGGAGTGCTTTGCGTGAGAACCCGGTGGGTGTCGCATCCGCCGCCCCAGAAGGTGATTCGGTCGCCGAACCGTTTCTTGAGTTCGGCCGGGTCCATTCCCTTGCACGAAATTTGCACCGGGTTGACGGCGTCGAGTCCGGCGTCGATCAGATCGTCGAGGAGCTCGGCGATGCCGCCGCAGGAATGGAGCATGACTTTGACGTCCGCCAGTTCCTTCGCCCGCCGCCACAGCTTGGCATGCCGGGGTTTGAACATTTCGCGGTACATCTTGGGGGAGATTTGCGGCCCGGATTGCATTCCCAGGTCGTCGCCGAACACGATGATGTCGATCACATCGCCCACGGCCGCAAGGTACTTTTCGAGGTTTTCGAGGTGCAATTCGACGAGCGCATCGAGAACGCGTTCCGCCCGTTCGGGTTCGCCGGCCAGCACCATGTAGGCGTAATCGTTGCGGAAGAGGAACTGCATACACTCCAGCAGGTTGCCCCCGAACAGCCCGAGAATCGCTCGGTCGGTCTTTTGACGCAGGGCGATCGCGCCGTCCCGCAACCGGCGATCGCCGTCGGGACCGGAGACGAGCGGTCCCGGCGGACTCGGGGCGCCCACCCAGATCGTTTCGGCCAGGTCTTCGGCGATCCGGCTGAGATCTTCCTTGTGCTCGACGTAGGGCCAGTAGCATTGCTCGAAATAGATGGCGCCGTCGGGCATCCGGCCGATCACGCGGCCCGACGGGGAACGCAGCACCCATTCGCCTTCGGCGCGTTCCGGCGCACACCAACGAGGCATTTGACAGGGCGTACCGTCGGGAAGCACCCAATCGACCCAGTCGTCGTCCGACAAGGCAAAACCGCGTCCCAGCTCGATCGTGTCGACGTGGAATCGGTCCAACACGTCGTCGTCGATGATCGCCAATTGTTGGACCGGATCATACACACGGATGGGACGTTCGGGTAAGCCGAGGTGTTTGCGTAGTTTGGCGTAGGCCATGGCCGCGATTCCCGACGACCGGTGACCTCCCAGGTCGATGGGTACGCGATCCGGTTCACGATGTTCCAGGGCGGTCAGCACACGTTCACGGCCCGTCATGGTGATCGTCTCCCTTGGGTGGCACTCGAAAACGGTCGGTTCAACGTCCTTTGGGAATCGGAAGCCCCATCAATTGCATGAGCAGCTTGATGTCTTCCCAGGTGTCTTTCTTGGCTTTCGGGTTTCGGAGCAAATAGGCCGGGTGGTAGGTGCAAACGACTTGAGCTTCTTCGTATTGATGCACCTTGCCCCGAAGTTTGCCGATGCTCAACGTGGTATCGAGCAGATGCCGCGCGGCGACGGAACCGAGGCAACAAATGAACTTCGGCTGCACGATCGCCAGTTGGGCGTCGAGCCACTGGCGGCAGTTGTGGGCCTCGTCGTCGGTAGGGTTGCGATTGCCCGGCGGCCGACAGCGCAAGATGTTGCAGATGTAGACGTCTTCGCGCTTCAACCCCATGCCTTTTTCGATGATGTCGGTGAGCAGACGACCGGCACGCCCGACGAACGGTTCCCCCTGTTTGTCTTCGTCGGCTCCGGGCGCTTCTCCCAAAAACAGCAGCGACGAATACGGATTGCCGGTTCCAAACACCGTTTGCGTGCGATTGCGAACCAATTCGGGGCATCGCTCGCACTTCGCGACCTCGGCTGCCACCTGGCGTAAAAGGTCTTCGCGGCCTTCGTCTTTCGTGCTGCGTTTTGGCGGCATGGCGGGTTGATCCTCGGTGCGGACGGTCTCGGGCGGCGTTTGCGTCGCGGATGGGACTTTTTTTTCTGGTTGCGAACGGCCGCTCGCGGGCGCTGCCTGTTCGATCGCGGCATCCGGCCCCGGCGGCGGCAGATGCGTGATGCCGGCAAAGTGGAGCGATGCCGTGTAC
>CAYVVR010000389.1:0-4395 GCA_964454655.1 uncultured Planctomycetaceae bacterium
GGCCCTCGACCGAATTTTCAGAAAAACGCGAACGGTGGCCACGCTTCTGCTGCTTGAAACGACAGCCGGACAAGGCACCTCGATCGGCCATCGATTCGAACACCTGGCGCAGATCATCGAAGACTCGGCCTTCCCTGACCGGCTGGGAGTCTGTTTCGATACGTGCCACGTGTTCGCGGCCGGGTATCCTTTGGCTCCCCGTCGCAAATACCTGGCGACGATGCGCGAGTTCGACAAAATCATCGGCCTGAAACGAATACGGGCCTTCCATTTGAACGATAGCCGCACGCCTGCCGGTTCTCGTGTCGACCGCCATGCGCACATCGGGCAAGGCCACCTAGGTCTGGAACCGTTTGCCCATCTCGTAAACGACCGTCGGTTCCGGAACGTTCCCATGTGCCTGGAAACCCCAAAGGGAGAGTTAGATGGCGACCTGGCAGATCGCGTCAATCTGAAACAACTGCGAAGTCTGCTCAAAACGCGCAAATAGGTTCCCTCGTCCGCCGACCGACGTCTCGCCACTACCGAAACCGGTTTGTTGACCGAATTCCTTTAGTGGGCTAGAGTTACGTTAAAGCTCTCGACTCGGCAACGAATGCCGGATGACACTTCGACGACGCATCCCGGTCGATGCTGCGAGCCTCGGACGGAACGGAAATCAATGCACTGGGTGTACTTCAAGCGATATCGAATGGAAATCGCCATAGCCGATGTGCGACTTCCGCGTCCGCGGCTGCCCCGGGGCTACCGATTCGTTCCCTGGCACCCCGATCTCATTGAGCAGCATGCCTGGGTGAAACACCTTAGTTTTCGGAACGAAATCGACGCAAACGTCTTTTCGTGCTTTCTGGAGTACGATCGTTGTTTGCGTCTGATGCGCGAGATTGCCTCGCGATCCGGCTTCTTGCCGCAAGCAACGTGGTTGATCGGTCGCGAGACCGACATGGACCGTACCACACAGCCGCCGGGCCCCCTCACGTATTGCGCCACGATCCAAGGCATCCTGAACGATCCCGAACTGGGTGGGATTCAGAACGTCGGGGTCCTTCCTGAAGAACGCTGTCGGGGATTGGGCCGGGCCCTCTTGTTGCAGTCCTTGCACGGCTTCCAAGAGGCGGGTGCCAAGCGTGTCTATCTCGAAGTGACGGCGGAAAACGAAGGCGCCATCCGGCTCTACCGCCGCCTGGGGTTCAAAACCACCAAAACGGTCTATCGGGTCGTCGAAGCCCGCTGTCCTCAATAGTCGCGGCGTTCCGAGCTGCATTTCTACCGCACCTGCCGGCGGCCGGCGTCGCGATTACGCGGCCTTTTCGGCGGCCCCCCTGCCGACAACTTCCCCCGGGTGTGCTAAGCTGAGGATTCTTCACCTGGTTCCCCGTACCGGTAATCTCCAGGCTAGGCAACGAGAGGATTCCATTCGTGCCGGATCAGACCTTCCGCAGAGAATTCGACAACGGCTTGATCGTCTTGGGGATAGACATGCCGTGGCTCTCGTCGGCGGCATTCGCGATCGCCGTCCCTTGCGGCGCTGCAGTCGATCCCGTCGACGGAAGCGGCCTGAGCCACATGGTTTGCGAAATGGTTCTTCGCGGCGCCGGCAAGTACGACAACCGCGGATTCGTCACCGCGTTGGAAAACTTAGGCGTCGAATGGGACGATACCGTGGCGGCGGCACACACGTACTTCAGCGGTGCGTGCGTCGCCGACCGACTACCGCAAGCGTTGGAAATTTTCGCCGATGTGTTGCGGCGTCCGCGATTCGATCCCGCGGAACTGGAGCCCGCCCGCGCCGGAATCTTGCAGGAAATTCAAGCTATTGAAGACGAACCGGGCGACAAAGTGATGCGGGCGCTCCGCCGTCGGTTCTTCCCGTTCCCTTGGGGCCGACACGCGCTCGGAGAACGCGAAGTCGTCGAAAACGCCACCTTGGACGACATCGTGGGACAATTCGAGCGGCATTATCGTCCCAACGGTTGCCTAATTGGAATCGCCGGTAAGTTCGATTGGGACGACGTATGCAAGCACATCGAGCGCTTACTGGGTGATTGGGCACCGCGTGAGGCTTCCACCATAGAAGATTCTCCGGCAGAAGGCGGCGTTCTCCATATCCCGTACGATTCCCATCAAACGCACATCGCCGTCGCCTATCCTTCCGTACCGTACAACCATCGCGATTACTTTCTCGCCCGCGGTGCCGTCGGCGCGTTGAGCGGCGGCATGAGCGCCCGGCTGTTTACCGAAATTCGGGAAAAGCGAGGCTTGTGTTACAGCGTGGGGGCCTCGTACCGCTCACTGAAACACACGGCCGGTGTCTTTTGTTACGCCGGCACGACCGCCGATCGCGCTCAACAAACACTCGACGTGTTGCTTGCCGAGCTGAAGCGGCTCGCCGAGGGCATTCGTCCCGAAGAATTACAACGCCTGAAAGCCCGCGTGAAAAGCGGTCTTGTCATGCAACAAGAATCCAGTAGTTCGCGAGCAGGAAACCTGATTCATGACTACTATCATTTGGGACACACCCGAACGTTGGACGAGCTGGCCGCACTGATCGACGGTTTGACGCACGATGCGATCAACGACTATCTGCGGCGCAATCCGCCGGGAGACTTCACGATCGTGACCGTTGGCCCCGAACCTTTGGAGGTGTCCGGTGGAGTTCGTTGAGCACACCTTGGAGAACGGCTTGCAGATCGTCGCCGAATGCAATCCTCGCGCGCACTCGTTGGCGATAGGGTTCTTCGTGCGCGCCGGTTCCCGCGACGAGAACGACACGATTTCGGGCGTGAGCCACTTCCTCGAACACATGGTTTTCAAGGGGACTCCGCGTCGCACCGCCGAAGACGTCAATCGCGAGTTCGACGAACTCGGTGCGTACTACAACGCGTTCACCAGCGAGGAGTTCACGGTTTACTATTCTGCCGTCTTGCCCGAATTCCAAACGGATGTCCTCGACTTGTGGGCCGACATTTTGCGCCCGTCGTTACGTGACGAAGATTTCAAAACGGAAAAGGAAGTCATTCTCGAAGAAATCAACATGTACGACGACATGCCTCCGTTTCGCGCCGACGACGAGTGTCGTGCCCGTTTCTACGGCTCGCACCCGTTGGCACGAAGCGTCCTCGGATCCGTCGAGAGCATCCGGGCGCTGCATGTCGACGCCATGCGGGAATACTTTCGCCGACGTTATTCCCCCGGCAACATCAAGATCGTCGCCTGCGGAAAGGTCGATTTCGATCGGCTGGTTTCCGAAGCCGAAAAACGATGCGGCCACTGGGAGCCGGTGGAAACCGATCGTCTCCTTGAAGCGCCCGATACCGCTTGCGGTGAAGAACGCCTCGTACGAGCCGCAGCCACGCAACAATATGTCGTCCAATGGAGCCAAGCGCCGCCGGCCGGGTCGGAACTCAGGTACGCGGCGCACCTTGCCGCGAACATGATCGGCGATTCGTCGGGCAGCCGCTTGTTCTGGGAGTTCGTCGACTCGGGGCGAGCCGAATCGGCCTCGATGGGGTACCACGAAAACGAAGATACCGGCGTCTTCGGGTTGTACATGAATTGCGACACCGACCGTTTGGACGAAAACCTCGAACGTTGTGACGCGTTGTTGGAAGCCCTCCGTCGCGACGGATTCACCAACGACGAAATCGAGCGAGCCAAGAACAAGGTCGCCGCCAGGATCGTCTTGGGCAGCGAACGGCCCCAAAACCGCTTGTTCGGTGTCGGGCTCGAATGGATGCTCACCGGCCGCTATCACTCGGTGGAAAACGACCTGGAAATCGTTCGATCGATCACGTTGGACGACGTCCATCGTGTGCTTGAAGAGTATCCGCCGGACCGGTACATGCGGGTGGTGATCGGACCGCCGAAACCCGGAGACGCGTCGGCCTAAGCCTGACGCCGGTCGAGCGCACGAGGCAAACGCGAACATGCCGCTGCAAATCGGCACTTGTCCCCTCGAAACTCGCTCGATTTGCTTGACGACGGCAAAGGCAGTCCTTTATACATGATGGCAATCGGCGCCGAAACCGCCGTTCGCGTCCTCGGCGCGGCGAATGTGCCATCGCAAACGCGAAGAACCCCGAGAAAGACGGAGTGTTGCCATGTCGGTACCGGGCACGATGGGCAAGATACTGATCGTGGACCTCACCAACGGCGAGATTCGCTCAGAAACGCCGCCGGACGAGGTGTACCTCAATTACCTCGGCGGATACGGCCTAGGGGCCTACTACCTCTTCCGCATGCAAAAACCCAAGGTCGATCCGCTCGGCCCCGAAGCTCACTTGGGTTTTTTCACGGGCCTACTGACCGGCACGCGCGCGATCACCGGCAACCGCTATTTCGTCGTCGGCAAGAGTCCGAAAACCGGCACCTGGGGCGACGCCAACTCAGGTGGAA
>CAYVVR010000390.1:0-4390 GCA_964454655.1 uncultured Planctomycetaceae bacterium
AATGGAGAAGGACCTGAGTCTTGTCGGCATTGTCTCCGAGCTTGTCGGTGAGAGCGGCGTGGATTGCTCGGGCGCGATCAACCGTATTGCAGATGATGAGTGTCCGTCGCGGAGCCTCTCGTGGCGCATCGGCCAGAGCCTGCAACATATCCCTATGCCGTGTGACAATTCGTTCCGCAGCCTCTCCATCCTCAAGTGACCAGGACAGTTGGCACTCAAGCTGTTTGGTCGCCAGTCGCCGCTGACCGAGAATACCCTCGGTGTCGTCCTTTTCTTCCCGTGACAGTTCGAAAACGAAATCTTCCGGCCGCTTGTCGCTACCGTCCTTGCGCCATTCACGAGTGGTGAGCAGCCTCCGACTAGCCGTCGCCGACATGTACCAGGACACGCAGGGACGCTCCGTGCCGAAGTAGCGAGTCCCGTTGATCTCCTTGCTGCGAAACGCCTCCAGCTGCAAGCCGGTGGCCAGCCCGGGGCCCATTAACTGGATTTCATCAAATACCCATAGACAATCGTTGTTCAGCAGTCCGAATTCCATCGGCCAACGTGCACGGCGGGCCGCGTAACCTCGATTCAGTGCCCGCGATAGGAGCATATCCTGCGTGCCGATCAGGACCGCATCACGCTCGGGCCAGAGAGCCCAGTCGGTTCTCTCTTCACCACCCATCAGTAAATGCACGGCAATGCGATGCGTTCCCTGGTCGCCGTGTTTGCCGGCCCACCCGACGGGCGTTTCGTCCGCGGGGTTCGGTTCGTACTGAACCAGCCGCGATGATCGCGTGGGTAATTCTTCGTCTCTAGTGTTTTCCCAAGTTGCACTGCCGGCCAGAAGTCCGAGTCGGTCCAGCCAGAGAACGGTTTCGGCGAACGTCTGCTCCACGAGAACACGCATCGGCAGGCAGTACACCAAGCGTCGCGGTGTTTGCTTGCGGATCGACTCGTCGGCGAACCGCCGTCGCCAGAGCCAAGCCAACACGGCCGCAGCGGTCTTTCCCAGGCCGGTCGGAATATCGAGCAATTTGGGAACGGTATGTCCGTCCAGCGCGAGTTTGCGCTGGTATCTGTATGGCGCCCCAAGGCCGGTCGCTCGTTGGAAAACGGTGTTGAAGAGGTCTTCCACCATCATGCCCCGCGACTACTTCTGAGAATAGATGGCTCCACTATCCGAATGAAAGCGACTTGTCGGAATCAGTGTAAGCTTACAAATCTGCTTGGACACACCGTGTCCAACCTGAAATAATTTTTCCACGTGTGTGAACGAAAGCGGGTGTTCGTCCCCTCGGCCGCTTCCCATTGCAATTGACGGTTAGCCTCGACTCGATTCAACGAACGAACCAATCCGGGCCGGCGAGTCGGAACGTCGACACCTCTTGGACGAAATGCAACGACAATTCTTCCCCTGCGCGGCCCACTTGCGAATCGTGTTCTGCGCCACACCGTGAATCTCCGGCGCCTCGGCCGTCGTCGCCTAGGTGCTCCACTTCGCCATTGCCTGATCGTCTCTTCGTTTTCGCCGGTAGTAATGTAACAAGACCTGCCCCCGGACGGTAGCATCCCCCCGGATTCGGTCCGGCCGACATCGCTTGTCGTTTTTTCTGCCGCACGGCTCATGTGTGTGTCGAAAAAAGTAAACGCTCCACGTAAACGAATGCCGACCGCAGGGCAGTCCGTCGGCAATGGCCGCCCTTTGCTTCAACATCCAGCTGCGCACGGCGGTACGCACACCCCGACGCGGTTCCGATCGGCACACGATCCTCGGTTGACTTGTTATTGGGAAAAGGCCTGTAACACCGGCACAACGTGACGGCAGTCAAACGAGCTCGAGCTTCAAGGCACCACCAAACAAGTCAACAGCTGCAAGTTTGCGGTCGCCGAGCTGACCTATCCACCGGTTTCTGCGTAATCCGCAACGAATGATCGGCTATGGGCATTCATCTGTGATTTTTGTGAACCCGTCGGCTGCTCGGAACAATGCGTTTCTCTTGTCGTATCTTGTTTCGGCCGACAACCAAGGAGGAACATACGTTTTTTGCACAAAGGGGCACATCATGACCGTCATCGGCAAAGGCGGGTTGGGGGCAGCGGATGTGCCGGAGCTCGTTCCGGCACGCATGCTCAACGAGTTCTGTTATTGCCCTCGTCTCGCCTACCTCGAATGGGTTCAAGGCGAATTCACCGATAATCTCGATACGCGTGAAGGGCGTTTCGTTCACCGACGAGTCGACAGCCGCGACGACCGGCCCGTCCCCGACGCCGAAGAAGCCGCTTCGTGCGAAAAGCTCCACGCACGGTCTCTTCTGCTGTCGGCGCCGAGCGAACGCCTGATCGCGAAAATCGATCTGGTCGACTTTCAACCCGGCTCGGCCGTCCCGATCGACTACAAGCGGGGCAAAGTCCCAGATATCCCGGAGAGAGCCTGGGAACCCGACCGCGTTCAGTTGTGCGCCCAAGGGTTGATCTTGCGAGCAAATGGATACGAATGCAACCACGGCATCTTGTATTACGTCGGATCCCGACGCCGTGTAACAGTTTCCTTCGATTCGGCACTCGTCGCCCGCACGCGCGAGCTGCTTGCCGAGTTGATCGATACGGCCGCCGCGGGCAAGATTCCACCCCCTTTGAAAGACAGCCCGAAATGTCCCCGATGTTCGCTGGTGGGCATCTGTCTGCCCGACGAAACGTGCCTTGCTGCCGAAACCCGAGAGTCGCCGGCCCAGGCATCGCCGCGTCGCCTGATTCCTTCTTCACACCCCGCATTCCCCCTCTATGTCAACGAACAGGGAGTTACCCTCGGCAAGGACGGCAACGTGTTGACCGTCAAACGCCGCAAAGAAATCATCCAAAAAGTCCGGTTGCTCGACATATCGCAAGTCTGCCTCTTCGGAAACGTGCAACTTACCGCCCAGGCCCTTCGCGAAATCACAGCCGCCGGAATTCCGATCGCTCATTTCTCCTACGGTGGATGGTTTTACGCACTCACTTCCGGGCTCATTCACAAGAATGTCGAACTGCGCGCAGCCCAGTTTGCCGCGGCCGCCGATCCGAACCGAAGCCTGCGATTGGCTCGACGGTTCATCGTCGGCAAAATCAAAAACGCACGTACGTTGCTGCGCCGTCACTTGAAACCGGTCGATTCACGGTTGTTGCGGCGCTTGAAGGAGGCCGCAATTCGTGCCGAGACGGCGCCCGACCTCGCCCATCTTTTGGGTATCGAGGGCGCCGCCGCCAAAGAGTATTTCGCCGGTTTCGCACGCGTGGTCGGCGATCGCTACGATTTCAACATCACGCACCGAAATCGGCGTCCCCCGCGTGATCCGGTCAACGCCTTGCTCTCCTTCGTCTACGCCATGTTGGTCAAAGAGTGGACGATCGTCCTCCATTCCGTCGGGTTCGACCCCATGCAAGGATTCCTGCATCGACCGCGATACGGACGGCCGTCCCTCGCACTCGACATGGCCGAAGAGTTTCGGGTGCTCGTCGGAGATTCCGTCGTACTCACGGTAATCAACAATCGAGAGGTTGATTCCGATTCCTTCGTCGCTCGGGCGGGCAGCGTGGCCTTGACCGATGCCGGACGTCGCGCCGTCTTGGCCGCCTTCGAACGCCGCATGAATACCGAGATCATTCATCCAATTTTCAATTACCGTCTCAGTTACCGTCGCATCTTCGAGGTGCAGGCCCGCTTACTCGCCCGCACGCTCACCGGCGAAATACCGCATTACCCTCCCTTTGTCACGCGATAGGACGAGTTTCGGCACGAGTATTCGCTACGACGACAAAAAGCCATGCGCAACGTTTTTCTCATCTGTTACGATGTCGCCGACCCGAAACGCCTGCGCCGTACATATAAGATAATGTGCGGGTATGGCGACCCCGTTCAGTTCTCCGTCTTTCGATGTGAGCTCTCGCCCAGCGAAAAACAGCAGTTGCGAGAAGCCTTGTGGGACATCCTCAACTGGGAGCACGATCGGGTCATGCTTGTCGATTTGGGACCGATCGGAGGCCGTGGCGACCATTGCATCGAGTTTTGGGGAGATCCCAGAGTGGATCCACCCGATCGGGGGCCGGTAATCATCTAGCTCTGGGATCCTATTGTTGTTTCCGGACTCACGGTGTACAATCAAGTCGCTTCGTGCGTTTGCGAGCGGTCCGGTGCTTCGCAAATCCCGGGGACCTCTCGCAATCGCAAGTTCTTTGACAGCAGGGACTTAGGAAAACAGGTCGTTTGGGCGACGCGATGCACGCTTCCTATCGAGCGAGGTCTCGCAAATGGCGTTCTAAGTTGCTGTGCACCTAGGACTTGCGCGAGAGCCCTTTCCACGGCTGAAAAGCCGTGGCCCCATTGAAGCGTTCCAAAAATATCGGGGCCGAACCTGTCCAGCAATCCTTT
>CAYVVR010000391.1:0-4376 GCA_964454655.1 uncultured Planctomycetaceae bacterium
TCGTTGTCCTCCTCGGTGGCGGTACGGGTCGTGCTCGACGGCACATTCGGGTTCGTCACTTCGCTGGTAACGGCCCGAAATTCGTTCTCGAGCCCCGAAATGCCGCGTTTGAATTCCGAGAAGCTCTTTCCGAGCGAGCGGGCGACCTCCGGCAACCGTTTGCCGAACAACAACACGGCAACCACCAAGATGACCAGCATCTCGGTTCCGCCGGGCGCCCCAAGTGCCAAGGGAAACGTCATGAGCTGAACTCCTCGACCTGTTTCATCAGCGCGCCGGCCGCACGACTTCGCTTCGGCGACGCAGCAAATGCCGCACTCGCTGCGGCGGAAACAGCGACGATCATGCCTCGGTCGAGGCCTTCTCGTCCTCTTCAGAAGCAATCGCGGCTTCGTCGTCGTCACCCATGTCGTTGAGTCCCTTCTTGAACTCGACGACGCCCTTTCCGAGAGAGCGCATCACGCTGGGCAGGCGATTGCCGAACAGCAACAGGACGATGAAGGCGATGATCAACATCTCCATGTAGCCGGGCATGCCGCCGAAGATGAACGATAGCATAGGCTGAAACACGGCAAGACCTCATCCGCAGATACAAAAGGGACGTGCAGCAGGGCGACAGAGACGCCCGCTGATGTGTCAAACAAGCGTACTCTACAAGGTGGGCAGGGCGAATGACGGGAGCGTCCTCCCCTTCTAATCCATTGTAGTGAGGGAACCTCAAGTGTCAAACAAGCACGATCACCGAACATCGCCGCGACGCAACACCCCCTGCCCCCGCCTAGACAGGTATGAAGCCCCCTCCACCTGCCCAGCAAACTAGAGTTGACTATTATTGCAAACTTGCTTATAATTCTCCCGGAAGCGGTCAAAACGCCGATTAATCCCCCGCAACCGGTCCGACAAGACCGGCTGCGGCCGTCTCACCACCGTCACACGGGTCGGCAAGACGAGCCGACCGAACGAACGTTTTTCGAACGGCGGCAGGCGGAGGAAGCGATCGTCGGTTGACCGGTCGGGAACCTAATCCTTATCCTTATTCACGACATTGCTGATCGGCCGAATAATATTGGCCGGAGTCGGCCTGACCGCCTTCACGGCACGCCGCGGCGGTCGATGGTCCGACGGTTTATCGGTGAAAACCAGTTTGAAAGGTCCGTGTCATGAGCCCGATTCCCGAAGGCCGATTGTTCGACAACATTACCGAGTGCGTCGGCAATACGCCGCTGGTCAAGTTGCGACGCATTACCGAGGGCTGCGTCGCCGAGGTTTACGGCAAACTCGAAAACCTCAATCCGTTGTGGAGCGTCAAGGACCGAATCGCCCGCGCGATGATCGACGCCGCCGAACGCGACGGTCGCATCAACGAAAACACCGTCATCATCGAGCCCACCAGCGGCAACACCGGGATCGGGCTGGCCTATGTGTGTGCCGCCCGCGGTTACAAGCTGATCGTCACCATGCCCGAGAGCATGAGCCTCGAACGCCGTCGGATGTTGCGGGCGCTGGGAGCCGAACTGGTGCTGACGCCCGCGGCCGAAGGCATGCCCGGCGCCGTCCGCAAGGCCGAAGAACTGGTCGCCGCCAACGACAACTACTTCATGCCGCAGCAGTTCAAGAACCCGGCAAACCCCGAAATCCATCGCAAGACGACAGCCGAAGAAATCTGGCGCGACACCGGCGGCAAGGTCGACATCTTCGTGGCGGGCGTGGGCACCGGCGGCACGATCACCGGCGTCGGCGAGGTGCTCAAGTCCCGCAATCCCGACGTGAAGATCGTCGCGGTCGAACCGGCCAACAGCCCCGTCATCACCCAGAAGCGTTCCGGCCAGGAACTCAAACCCGGTAAGCACGGCATCCAGGGCATCGGCGCCGGCTTCATCCCCGACGTGTTGAATCTCGACGTGATCGACGACGTCGTTTGCGTCGAAGACGAAGACGCCATGGAAACGTCGCGGCGTCTTGCGCGACTCGAAGGCTTCATGTGCGGCATTAGTTCCGGTGCGGCCGCCTGGGCGGCCTTGCAACTGGCTCGCCGTTCGGAAAACCAGGGCAAGCGGATCGTCGCGATTCTGCCCGACTTGGGCGAGCGTTACCTGTCGACCCGCCTGTTCCCCGAATAAATCGTCATCCGCACGATCGGATTCGTTCGACCACCGAAGCGGCGGACCTTCCGCCGCTTCTTTCATTTGGGGCTACTCGGCGCAACCGTACCGAGTCAAACATACGGAGCCGAAAACGCCTGCCCCAAAAGAGGGCCGGTCGTGCGCCGAGGGAATTCTTCCGCGACGGCCGCACGACCGGGGGAGCAGGCTTCGTGATTCGAAATGCGTCGCGAAACGCCTAGCGATCGATCTTTTCCAGGCGTTCCATCACGCGATCAAGAGTCTCTTCGAGCTTGCGGATATGGGCCCGCAATTCTTCGATTTCACCGTCGCGTGCTTCGGGAACAGGGCGTTCCACCGGCGGGCGCACCTGTTCAATCGGTCGATCCGCAGGCCGACGAATCGGCTGGGGCTGCGGCGGCATCACCTGGGGACGGCCTGCACCTTCACGCAGCATCCGCGCTTCCCGCTCGAGCGCCTCGGCCATGTCGGGATGCCCCGTCTCGCGCAGCAACCGAGCGGCTTGCATCAGTCGTTCGACGCGTTCGGCCACGTCCGGACGAACAGGCGGCCGCGGCGGCTCGGGGCGATCGGTTTGCGGCGGGCGTAGCGGTTCGGGCTGATCGCGGCGCATCCCTTCCCGGATGCGAGCCAAGGCCCGTTCCGTTTCTTCGGCCTGGTCGCGCAGACGTTCGAGTTCTTCTTCCCGACCGGCTTCGCGGGCACGAGCGATCGCTTCGCGCAGTTCGTTCATTCGCCGTTCCAACCGTTCCAACAACTCGGCCCCGGGCCGCGGCACGTCGCGCGGCGGCCCACCGGCCAAGGACCGCATCGCCTGCTCGAGTCGCTCGCGTAGCTGGGCCTTGCGCTGTTCGAGTTCTCGCATCCTTTGCTCGATGTTGCCCAATTCGCGACGGCCCTGTTCGACGGCGTCGGGATGATCCTCATGTTCATGGATCATCCGTTCGACTTCCTCGGCGTGCCGACGGAGTTCCATTTGCGCCCGTTCGATCTCCTCCATCTGACGTCGCACCGATTCTCGCAGCGACTGGAGGGCGCGTTCTCGCGCCTCGGGGGGAGCATCGCGCGGCACGTCGCGATCGGCGGCTTCGGGGTGCGGACGTGCGGGGCGATCGCCTTCCGGCCTCTCGCGGCGTTCGCGGGCTTCGCCCTCTTCGTGTTCTCGGGCCGCGTGTTCGTGTTCGCGTGCTTCCTGTTCGTGGGCATGCTCCGCATGCTCGTCTTCATCGTGTTCGGCCGCCACGGCGGCTTCGGGGGGTAGACCGTCCGGCTTGGGTGGATCGGCCGAAGCGGTTTGTCCTGCCACCGGGAGCAGGAAGGCGGCCAAGGCCGCCGCGGTCAACGACTGTCGCCATCCGATCTTGGTCATTTGGGCGTCTCCTTGAAGATACGAGACCTCGATGGGCCCGGGCCGTGCCCAGGCCGTACCAAACAGCACCGCAACGACGCACATTCCGGAAACGACGAGTCGACTCGCGCGACGTTGTGGGCTCACGCGGAACGTGATTGCCCGTGCTCCCTTTTCCCTCGATAAACGCAACAACCGCACGACGCGACGGCCCAGGCTCGATCGGAACCCTTCGCCGTCGGCCCCCTGCCAGGCCAACGCGCGGCGTTGCAAACGTTTTCCGTAGCGGACGAGTCCTTCGGCCAGCGCCGCGGCACCTCCGGGAAGGAGAGCAGCCGCCTCGTCCGCCGCCGTCTCGGCCGCAAAACGCCAGTGTTTGCGGATCATCCAACCGGCCGGATGCCACCACACCAACGCGACCAAACAATCGGCCGACACGTTCCACCAGGCATCGCCGCCCGCCAGATGGGCCAACTCGTGCAGCAAAACCGCCCGATCCCGCAGTCGCAGGTGCGCAGCCGGGAACTCTTCCGGCAGCCCCAACCACAACCGACGAAAGCCGAACGCCACCGGCGCCGCCAAACCGGGGATCCGCAGGATGCCCACGTTGCGCCGGATGCCCAATCGCGCAGCCAGCGCATCGACGGCACCTCGAAGCGGCTCGCTCGTATCGACGCGTGCCTTGCCGATCAGTCGGGCGACGCGATGATGTTTCCACACGGCAAACGCGAGGAACACGACCGCTCCCCACACCCACATGAACAAGCCGACCTGGACGACGAACACGTGCCGCGAAGGACGACTAGTCGGCACTTCGCGCGAAGTCGCCGATTCGGCGGCGGTCGGCTGCGAAGCGACAAGCGGCGCATCATCGACCACATCCGACGGTGCCTGCGGTAATGTCG
>CAYVVR010000392.1:0-4369 GCA_964454655.1 uncultured Planctomycetaceae bacterium
GTGTATAAGAGACAGGGATAGTATTCCTTGGCGACGGTTTCGAGCACGTGCGAGAGCAGCTTCCAGGCATCTTCGGGCGAGTTCAGCGGAAAGGCGTCTTGCTCGGCTTGCACGGCCAGGGCGTCGACGACCTTCCACACCTCGCGATCATGCGGCGGCCAACCTTCGGGCGGTTCGCGATGTTGCGGAAGCGGAGCCGCCTTGCCGCGTTTTCCGAGCGATAGAAGCGCCCAACCGATCGCCGTGACGGCGGCCGAGACCGCCAGATAGCCCCACAACCATCCTTGGCGATAACACCAATATCCGCCCGCGGCGATCAATACCACGTAGGGAATCGCCAGCAACAAGATTCCGGAAAACCATAACCAACGAGTGCGTTTCATGAAGGCCGACGACGTCGCGTATTGGGCCGCAAGTAGCAGGCGTAAGGAATGTTCCGTAACGCAGTGATTTTCGGCGAGGGCGCACGGTGCCCGATATCGTTATATCTGAATCGATCCCCCCTCGTGGACAATTTTTTGTCGTCGGCCGACAAGGCGGGAAGATTCCGCAGATTAGGAATGGCGCGGGGAATGAGAAAGGTCGGCGACGATCGATTCAAGCTCGTGTGGTGGTTGGGTTGATCGCGAGTCCTTTTCGTTTGACGCGGGCGGTCAGGTACACGTCGTTTCCGACCTTTTCGATACGGATATCGGCTAATTGAATCGCACGGTCCATCGACTCGCGTCCGCGTCCGCCGACGGGAGTGAACCCTTCGCGTCCGCCGATGATTTTCGGGGCCACGAAGGCGTGCACCTCGTCGATTTGATCCAGATCGAACAGGTTGCCCAACAGCGCGCTACCGCCCTCCACCAACACGTTCGTCATGCGGCGATTGCCGAGTTCGTCGAGTAGGTACAGCAGGCGTTTATCGTGCGTTTCGCCGGGGCAACGCAGGATTTCGACGCCCGCTTCCATCAGGGCGGCGCATTTGTCGGGGGGAGCGTCTTCTCCGACGGCCAACAGCACCGGCCACTCCTTGGCCGTCTTGACCAATTGGCTGTCGAGACTCAGTCGGGCGCGGCTGTCGACGACGATGCGGACGGCGCGACGCAGCCCCTCGGGGCGGGCGGTCAACAGCGGATCGTCGGCCAAGGCCGTTCCGCTTCCGACCATGATGCCGTCGACGCGACCTCGCAGCTTGTGGACCATCGCCCTCGATTGTTCGTTCGACACCCAACGACTGCGCCCGGTATAGCTGGCGATCTTGCCGTCGAGCGTCATGGCCCACTTGGCGATCATCCACGGCCGTTTTTCGCGGCACAGTTTCAAGTACGGGGCGTTCAGGGCGACCGCTTGCGATTCGAGGAGCCCGACTTCGGTTTCGATTCCCGCCGCTTGCAAGCGGGCGATGCCGCCGCCGTCGACCTTCGGAAAGGGATCCTGCATGGCGGCGACGACGCGCCGAATACCGGCTTGGATGATTGCCTCGGTGCAGGGGGGCGTCTTACCGTGATGGCAGCACGGCTCGAGCGTGACGTACATCGTGGCACCGCGTGCTCGGTCGCCGGCTAAGCGTAACGCTTCGATTTCGGCGTGGGCTTCCCCGAAGCGGGAGTGGTACCCCTCGCCGACGATTTCGGCACCGCGAGCGATGATGCAGCCGACCATCGGGTTCGGCTCCACCGCCCCACGGCCTTTGGCGGCCAAGGCCAACGCTCGTTGCATGTGCCAATTGTCGATCTCGGAGCGTTCCATGATAGAAGGATCCGAGCCGCTACTTCCTGCATCACCGGATGAACACGAGGGGGAATCGATCAAGATGAGGCTCCCGAGTGTGCGACAAACGGGGACGGAGGGAACCCTCCACACCTTCGGCGGCCGACGTGTCGAACGACGAATTCCTCGAAAGTCGATGCGATGCCGTCGCTGTTTCACGGCCGGGGGGAAGACGTGCCCGAGGTGATGGTCGTCCAACCGGGCAGACACGTCGCAGTCGAGGCCTCGTTCGTAGGAATCGACACTCTAGTTTTGTCGATGATACCGATTTCACCGGAGTCTTGCAGCAGGTTCCGTGGAGAAATTTTCAAATTTTGCATGGCGAAAAATGCATCGTCGATCGGTGGTTGCTCGTCCATCGGCGCACGACGAAAGCATGTTTTTCGGTGAAATCAGAACAGTTGCTTTTGTAAATGCGCGTAAACACGACATATTGTCCATCCTGTCGAGGGGAAACGGCCGTTCCCGGCGATATTATTCGGGGGTTTGATTAGGATGTTGCCGGATCAACTGCAAGGCGGCCGCTTCGCCCGAGCGAACGGCGCTTTCCAGCGTGCCCGGCCAAGACGTGGCCGTCCAGTCGCCCGCCAGAACCAGCCCCGGAACCGGCGTTTCGGCCGCCGGTCGCGCACGTTCGGTTTCCGAGTCGGGCGGCAACACGGCGCGACGTTCCCAGGTGAGTCGGGCGTGCAACGGCTTCGCCTTGGAGCGAGGAAAATGAGCCTGTAATTGCAAGCGGATTGCCTCGCACGGATCGCCCTCGAAATCGCCGAGCAACCGATCGGCCGCGCTGATGACGACCTGTGCGTACCCAAGACGCCGAGGTTCTTCCTCGGCACCGGTCGAGAAGAACGCCCATTGCCCCAAGCCGTCGAGCAATGCCGCGTTGGGAAGACGCGTAAGCGGTCGATCGTACCAAAGATGCACCGTGGCAATGCCGCCGGCGGTGAGGCTCTCGCACGTTCGACGCAGCGACGCAAGTTCCTCGTGTGCTTCGAACAACTTTACCGCGTGCCAAGGCGGGACGGCCGCGACGACCGCATCGAAGGACGTCGTTTCGGACACGCGGTCGGGACCTTCGATCTGCACGCGAAAGCGGCTGCCTGCTTTGTTGCCGATGGCGATTTGTCGCACGCGAACGCGGCGCCGAAGGTGAACGCCGCGCGACTCCAACGCCTCGGCTACGCGACGATCGAAGAACTCTGAAGACGGTACGTCGAACACGTAGAGTTCGTGGCCGCGGCGTCGTCGGAAGAACATTTCGTCGAAGACGAACGCGGCCGTTTGCGCAGGTACGTATTCCGGCAGTTCGTTGAGCGCGCTTACCAAGACCGGTTCGAAAAAGCGACGCACGATCGTTTCCGATACGTTGCGCCGCGCAAGGTAGGCGGTGATCGGCACGTCGAGTTTGTTTGCGAGCTTTTGCCGCCTATCGCGAACGAGCGACCGGAGCGACTTCGCCAAACAAAGGCGCTCGGAGAACGAAAGAAAGCGAAGTTGCCCCAAGCCGGGCACCAAATGCACAGGAGGAGGAAGCCACGTCCAGGGCCGGAACGAAAACACGTCGCCTCGATTGTCGACAAAATGCAATCGTGTTTGCCGATGGAGATGCTTGCGAACGCCCCACTCGGCGCATAGTTGTAGGAAGCGTTCACAGCAGCCCATCACCAGGTGGCGACACGTATCGACCACGATGCCCGCAAACGGATCGAAAAACGAATTGGCCCGGCCGCCCAGCACGCGACGTTGTTCGAAAACCGTGACTGCAAAGCCCGCTTCGGCCAACCGCCAGGCCGCCGTCAGTCCCGCGGCACCGCCGCCGACCACGGCGACGGTCGGTCGCCGATCGTTGCGGTGGTCGTGCGGTGAAGTCGCTTGTTGCGTCATGCCGGTCTTGCGAAGCGGTTACGGGATCAAGGGACGATTCGGAAACAACAGCCGACGAACGACCAACAGGCGTTTCTGCATGCGAGGCAACGTGATGCGTCGCGTTGCCAGTTCCGCGGCGTGTCGCTCGACTTCGCAAAACAGGCGGTAGTACACGTCGAACATGGCGCGGAAAATCAAACGGCCTCGTCCCGTCAGGTAGCGGTCGGTTGCGGCGGCACGTTGGAACAGCGCCCTCGTACGCTCCAATTGTAAGGCCACGACCGATTCGAACTGCGGATGAGCCGGCAACGTGTCGAGATCGTCGGCCGCAAGCCCCACCGTACGCAGATCGCTTTGCGGCAGGTAGAACCGTTTCCGCCGTCGGTCTTCGGAAATGTCCCGCAAGATGTTGGTCATCTGAAACGCGATGCCGCAATCTTCCGCCGGTACGAAGACGGCCGGATCGCGGTAGCCCCAAATGTGGATGCACGCACGGCCGACCACCGACGCGACGCACCGGCAATATTCCCGCAGCGATTCGAAATCGGCGAACGGCTGAAAGGCCAGGTCGCGCCGCACGCCGCGAAAGAAGTCGACGAACACGTCGGCCGGAATGCCGAATGCAGCCGCCGTGTGCGCCAACGGCGGCAAAATCGACGCGTAGTGCAGCAACTCGGCGTCGCGGGCCTCGTCGGCCGCCGAACGCAAGCGGTCTTCGAGCGACGACCAATCGGGATCGGTT
>CAYVVR010000393.1:0-3266 GCA_964454655.1 uncultured Planctomycetaceae bacterium
TCTGTACACCGACGAGGCGATTCGGTTCATCGAGGCGAACAAGAACCGGCCGTTCTTCCTGTACCTGCCGCACACGATGCTTCATACGCCGCTTGGGGTAAGCCCCGAATTTCAAGGCAGCTCGAACTGGGGCGAATACGGCGACGCGATTCAAGAGCTGGACTATCACGTCGGCCGTCTCATGGAGACACTCGAACGACTCGACATCGCCGACCGCACGATCGTGCTGTACCTTTCCGACAACGGTCGGGGGCCGGGCAGAAACCCGCAACAACCGATCCGCGGCCGTAAGCTATCGACATTCGAGGGCGGCATTCGCGTGCCGGCGATCGCTTGGGGGCCGAAATTGGGGATTCAAAGCGGTGTCGTCTGTCGCGAGGTCGTGCGGGCGATGGATTGGTATCCCACGCTGGCGACGTTGGCCGGTATCCGCGTGCCCGAACACGTCGTCATCGACGGCCGCGACATCGCACCGCTGCTTTTGGGCAACACGGACACCGTTCCCGGTCCCGGCCGCGGCGATTCGTTGAACGCCGACGTACCGCTTCGCCGCTGGTGGGATCCGCCTCGCGAATGGGCGGAACTGATCACCCGCGACGAGTACGACGAGGCCTTTTTCTATCACGGTAGCCAAGGGGCGTTGGCGGCCGTCCGTTGGCGACAATGGAAGCTGTACTTGAACCCCACGCTCACCCTGTACGACTTGTCGGCCGATCCCGGAGAGAAAAAGCCCGTCGCAAACGCGGCAATCGCGCGCAAGCTGCGCGGCATGGCCGTCTTGTTCCAGGAAGAGATGCGCAAGACCGCCCGTCCCGCCGGCGATGCGCTGTGGAACGACGCCGACTAGCACGGTGTGCGCATTCCCGCCCATGCGGCACGAGCCCGCGGCCCGCGCGACTTCCTCGTCGGCTTTCCGCCGTAGTATCGAGACGCGTGCCGGCTCACGTGAGCAGGTCTTCGACTACGTTGCCGTGGACGTCGGTCAAGCGGAAATCACGTCCTTGGTACTTGTACGTGAGCCGCTTGTGGTCGATTCCCAAGCAGTGCAGAATCGTGGCGTTCAAATCGTGAATGTGGACGGGGTTCTCGGTGATGTTGTAGCTGAAATCGTCCGTCTCGCCGTAGACGATGCCCGGCTTGATACCGCCGCCGGCCAACCACATCGTGTAACAACGCGGATGATGGTCGCGGCCGTAGTTGTCCTTGGTGAGCGTGCCCTGGCAATAGATGGTACGTCCGAACTCGCCTCCCCACACGATCAGCGTATCTTCCAGCAGCCCTCGCCGCTTGAGATCGAGAATCAACCCGCGACACGCCCGGTCGATGTCTTTGCACTGCAACGGCAAGTCGCGCGGTAGTTGCCCGTGCTGGTCCCACCCGCGATGGAAGATTTGCACGAATCGCACGTCGCGTTCGACCAGCCGCCGGGCCAACAGGCAATTCGCGGCGAACGTGCCGGGCGTGCGGGCGTCGTCTCCGTACAGGGCGAAGGTTTCTTCCGGCTCTTTGCTGATGTCGGTCAACTCGGGCACCGAGAATTGCATTCGGTAGGCCATCTCGTACTGGGCGATGCGGGTTTGAATCTCGGGATCGCCCAATTCGCCGTAGAGTTTCTTGTTCAACGCAACCACGCCGTCGAGCATCGTGCGGCGCGATTTCTCGTCGACTCCCGGTGGGTTCGACAAGTACAACACCGGATCGCCCTGCGAGCGAAAACTCACGCCTTGGTATTTCGACGGCAAGAATCCCGATCCCCACAAGCGGGCGTAGATCGCCTGGGCATCGCGTTTGGAGCTCCACGTCGAGTGCAGGACGACGAACGTCGGCAGATCGGCGTTCATCGAGCCGAGGCCGTACGACAGCCACGCGCCCATGCAGGGACGGCCCGGTACCTGCGCCCCGGTGAACAGGTACGTAATCGCCGGATCGTGATTGATCGCCTCGGTGTACATACTTTTCACGATCGCGATTTCGCCCGCCACGTCGGCGATGTTCGGCAACAACTCGCTGATCCATGCGCCCGACGGTCCGTATTGTTTGAACTTGTAGATCGACGGCGCGATGGGAAACCGCTTTTGCCCCGAGGTCATCGTCGTCAGCCGCTGGCCCATGCGCACCGAGTCGGGCAGGTCGACATCGAACATCTCCTGCATCTTCGGCTTGTAATCGAACAAGTCGATTTGCGACGGGGCCCCGTTCATCACGAGGTAGATGACCCGTTTCGCCCGCGGCTTGACATGCAAGCGTTGCAGCACACCGCCGACGCCGGGGTTTCGCAACGGATCATTCTCTGCGGCCGAGTCGGCGAACAAGCGCGGATTCAACAGCGCCGCCAAGGCGATCGGCCCTAGGCCGCGGGCGGCGCGTCCGAAAAACTGTCTTCGGGTTTCCAGCAGGGCGTTTTCTTCGCGGGGATCCATGTGCGACTCCGCTTCCTTCGATTCGTGGGATCGGTATTCGGGTCCAAGTGTGTCGGCTTGTCGCGTCTTGCAAACAAGCGGCAACAGGTGTGTTGCCCGTGCGGCTCGAATCGCGACGGCTTACTTGCAAATCGTTTCGTCGATGTTCAGCAACACGTTGGCGGTCATCGTCCATGCCGCCAGGTCGACCGGCGGCAACGATTCGTCGCGAGGCGATTCGCCCACGCCCAACAATTGTTCGGCCGCCTCGGGATGCGACCGGAAGTATTCTCGCTGTTTGCGGAACTGGTCCACCAAAACGGCCGCTTCGAGCGTGTCGGGTCGGCGAGCCGTCACCAGGCGGAATCCGAACGCAGCTTTCGCGTCGAGCGTGTCGCCGCCTTCGTGCATCATGCGTTCCGCCAGTTTGCGGGCGGCTTCGACCTGGGCCGTCTCGTTCATCAACGCCAACGCCTGCAACGGCGTATTCGTGCGAGGACGACGGGCGACGCACTCTTCGCGACTGGGAGCGTCGAACAAGATCATCACCGGCGGCGGCGACGTGCGTTTCCAAAACAGGTACAAACTACGCCGGTAAAGCGCTTCGCCGTGATCTTGCACGTACCGCGCCGTGTTGCTGCTCTCGTATCCGACCGCCTCCCACAGCCCGGAAGGCTGATACGGCTTGACGCCTTTGCCGCCCAGCCGGTCGACCAAAAGCCCCGACACGAACAACGCCGTGTCGCGGATCATTTCGCCGTCCATTCGGTAACGCGGTCCGCGGGCGAGAAGCCGATTGTCGGGATCGACCGCCAAAAGCTCCGGCGTCACCTTCGCCGACTGGCGATACACGGCCGAGGTGACCAT
>CAYVVR010000393.1:3276-4362 GCA_964454655.1 uncultured Planctomycetaceae bacterium
CATCATGTGTTTGACATCCCATCCGCTTTCGCGGAACTCGACCGCCAGCCAATCGAGCAAACGCGGGTGACTGGGGCGTTCGCCCTGCGAACCGAAGTCTTCGGCCGTCTTGACGATTCCCGTTCCGAACACTTGCTGCCACAAACGGTTCACCGTCACCCGGGCCGTCAGCGGATGTTCCGGTGCGACCAGCCATTTCGCCAACCCGAGGCGATTGCGCGGCGCATCGGCCGGCAGAGGCGGTAACACGGCAAGCACATCCGGCTCGACGGCTTCTTTCGGCTTGTCGTATTCGCCGCGGTCCAAAAGATGGGCCTGGCGAGGCTTCGGCAAGTCGGCCGAGACCAGCGTGCCGGGAATCTGCTTTTCGAGAGCGTCCAGCTCTTTTTGCAGTGCGTCGCGTTTCTCGTTCCACGGCGCGAAGTGTTCACGATAATCGCTGCACACGTATCGCAGAAAATAACGGAAAAGCTGTTTCGCCTGAGCTTCGTTGCGTTTTTCGGGCGGCAGCTTGGCGATCGCGACGAGGGGCTTCGGCAGCCCGGCCCCTTGCGCGTCGCGTACGAACGCTTCCCAACGGCGGAACGAACGGAAAGTCCCGCCCGCCTGCGGTGTCTTCGTCCGCAATCCGGCGGCATCCCAGTAGACCGTGCCTCCGTGCTGCGTGAAGGCCCAACCTTGCACTTTGGCGCCCGGTTGGAAGCCGACCCGTTCGACCGGCACTTCGAGCCGTACCCATCGGCCCGGCTCGGGCAGGTCTCCCAATCGCCGGTGAGCGGGCGAGTCTTTGTCGCCGCCGTAGGGTATCACCCCGTCGCCCCAATAGGCGCGATGCTCCCATGAACCGTCGTTCCATTGAAGCATGATTTCCTGCGGCGGATTCTCGGGATCGAGATACACGCTCACGAAGAACACGTCGCCTTGGCCGATTTCCAGCGGCACGGCATTGACGAAATAATGCTGAGCCAAACCGTCGGCCTTTCGACGCATGACCTTTTCGCCCGAAACGGCCTGCGGAACGCCGTCGGTGCCGCCGGCGACGAACTCCCACGGCTGCCCGTCGGCCGAGAGCTTGGCCCCCTGGGG
>CAYVVR010000394.1:0-4343 GCA_964454655.1 uncultured Planctomycetaceae bacterium
AATAAACCTCGAGCATGTACACCGAGAGGCAGGTGACGTACAGACGCCCTCCGAATGCTTCGTTTGCATCTCGGGAAGGTGATACGGGGTTCCAGCTACCGGCTTCCGGACCGGTTTTTTCTTGGCGTTTGGGGAGCTCTTGACGCATCACGTTGTTCCATCGCTCCCAGTATTCGCCTTCCATGTGATGGCAGACCTGGGTCGCGTAATACCAGTAGTACACGTCTCGGTCACGTTCGAAATTGATGAGGTTTCCCGGTTGGGTGATCCATTCGACCCCGGCGATCAATCGCGGATCGTCATGTTCCCAGCCGAGGTACTGTCGACACAGGAGCCCTTCGGCCGTCATCGCCAACGTGGGGGCACGACCTCGTTGATAACAATATTTGCTGCCTTCTTCGACCGCGACTTTGTCCAGGAACCGCTCGATTCGGGTCAAGGTGTCTTCGGGGACGTCGATTCCGGCCATGCGGGCGCTTTGAAGGGCCATCACCATCCAGCCGGTAACCGACAGGTCGCTGTCGGCTTGTGGCGCGTAACGCCAACCGCCTTCGGGCGACTGAGAATCGATGATGTAGCGGATGGCTTTTTCGGCCGGTTCACGCAACGTTTCGTCTTTGGTCATGCCGTACAGTTCGCAGATGGCAATGGCGCACTGGCCGTGCGTGTAGAAGCGGTGATTGAAACCGCCTTGGCGAAAGAAGCATCCGTCGGAATCCTGCTGCTTGAGCAAGTAATACCAAGCTCGAGAAACGACATCCTTGTACGGCCCCTTTTTGTGCGTGTAGCCGGTGCCCTGAAAGGCGAGCAACGCCATGGCAGTGGCTGCCTCGGGATTTTCTTCGTTTGCACCGTAGCTGTACGGGCCTTGCAGACTCCACGAGCCGTCTTTCTGCTGATTACGAACGAGCCACTTCAAGGCCAGTTCGACAGCCGCCTGCGTCGATTTGTCGCCCCCGTAGGCAGCCAAGAGCGCTTCGCGCGATCCCGCTTCGCGACCTTGCAGGGCGTAGCCGATGATTTCTGCGGTTTCGGTACTCGTCGACGTCGTAGCGTTCGGGGCGATCTGGACTTCGGCGGGCGCGGCGAACGGATCTTCGACTTGCGGCAGTTCCAGCGGTGTATAAACGGGATCTTCGAGCAGCTCTTCGTCGGTGCCGGCAAAAGGCGAGTCGAATTCGAGTTGCTCGCCTTCCTTTTCGGCGTAGACGATTTCGGCGTTCAGGTCGATCCGCCGATTGAACATCTGCGGAATCATGATCAGTGCCAGCACGATTAGAAGCAGCATGTGAAATACGGCACTGATCAGCCAAGGCGGCGCGTACTCGACCGCCAGTTCGGTCAAGTCTTCGTCTTCCTCGTCGGTCGATTGCGCGTCGTCTGCGGCGACCGGCAACATGCCCGGCTTTACCGGAATCGGACGCGCCGGTCTCGCCGGCGATACCGATGGATCGGTTTTGATCTGGGGCGCCGAGGGGGTGGTTGGATTCACCGGAACGGCTTTCGCAGCACGTGACGGCGGCGTGGGCTTCGGTGGATCGACCGGCGAGGGGGAGGCCGTCGGTTCCACCGGTTGGGCCCGAGGGATTGCCCGACCGGCGTTGGGCGCCGCATTTTCAGAAGGCGGCAACGGTTTGGCGCGAGGGATGGCCGGTTTGGCGTCTCGTCGAGGTGGTGGGGGAGCCGGCTGTTGCGGGGGAATGCTCACCGACGGTTGCTCCGCCTCGGGCATGAAGTCGGGCGGCGCAATCGGGCTTGGGGGGGTGTTCCCATTTGGATCGGGAGTTTGATGCCCGGTCGGGCCGTATTCCTCCGCCATGAATTGCCTCCCCGTTCCAACGTGCCCCCGTGGTTCTGTTCCGTTGTCTCCGCCCTTGCCTAAGGGGCCGGTGTCCTCACCTCAGTGTGAAAAGTAAACCGCTCTCACCGAAATCGCAGCTCGCGAGGCTCCGCTTCTTCTCGAATACAGAAAAGCCGGAAGCGCCGCGCCGTGTGAGCTCTGCGGCGTCGGTTCGGCTGCCATTAACATGGATATCGACTATGAGAACCGCTCGACTTGTGGGTGGGTACCGATCGTTAGCATTCGGCAGATTATAACGGTCCGGCAAGAGAAGACGAGCTGTCGGCGACCGCTTCTGCGAATGCGTGTCCATCAACCGACGGTACCTTCCTCACGATGGAGTCTAACCCACCGGGGCGAGCGAGTCCAGCATCGCCCTTGCAATCGGCACCGGTGCGTTGACCGTGTGCCTACCGGGTTTACAATTGGGCACGAGTGGAGTTGGAACATGATTTGCCCCTCCTGAGAAGGGGTGTATTAGCGAGGTACTTACGGTGTCGATTTCGGAAAATAAGGAGTTGGATGGGCGGGATGCCGCTTCGGTAACGCCGTTGGCTTCGCCCGTCGATTTGGCGCGAATCGAGAAAGCCGTGCGGGAAATTCTGGCGGCGGTAGGAGAAGATCCGGACCGTGACGGGCTGCGGGAGACCCCCGCGCGTGTGGCTCGCATGTATGCCGAGTTGTTCGGGGGATTGCGCCGGGATCCCCGCGTTCACCTGAAAAAGGTGTTCGACGAAAAATACGACGAAGTCGTTTTGGTACGCGACATTACGTTCGAAAGTATGTGCGAACACCACCTTCTACCGTTTTTGGGGAAGGCGCACGTGGCGTACCTGCCTAATGGCAAAGTGGTCGGCTTGAGTAAACTGGCGCGAGTCGTGGAAGATATTTCCCGGCGTCCCCAAGTTCAAGAACGCATGACCGAGATGATCGCCGACCTGATCGAAGAGGAGCTCGGGGCAAGGGGCGTCGCGGTTGTCGTCGAGGCCATGCACTCGTGCATGTCTGTTCGCGGCATTCGCAAGCCTGATGCCGTTTGCGTCACTTCGGCCGTCCGGGGAATTTTCCGCAAGAACACCTCGAGTCGCGTCGAAGTGATGAATTTGATCTTCGGCCACAAACATTAACGGCACCCGAGCTCGACGTGCTCGGGGCACTCGGACATGACGGGCTTGCGAAAAGGCAGGTTGCTTTTCCAAATGCCGTGGCCGACGATAGACTAGCGGAAGTGGCGAACCCTCGTCGGGGACGAGGGCGGCAAGGGAAAGTCGGCCTCGGATGCGTGGGTGACGATGGCAAGTATCGATCCACAGCGAGCTGTAGTGCAGGACGATTTGCGTGGGCAGATCGCCGGCGAGGTTCGTTGTGACGAAACCTTTACGCAGCTCTATGCCGGGGATGGGAGCATCTACGAAATCCGTCCCTTGGGGGTCGTGCGACCGCGAAACACCAACGACGTGATCGTCTGTTTGCAATATGCGGCCGAGCATGACATCCCCGTTCATCCTCGCGGGGCCGGATCGGGAGTCGCCGGTGAGTCGCTCGGTTCCGGACTCGTGCTGGATTTTTCCGTCTTTTTGGGGCGGATCGTCTTCGCGGGCGATGAAACCGTACGGGTCCAACCGGGGGCGACGATCGAACGTGTCAACGCCTACTTGCAGCGATACGGTCGTTGGGTGCCGGTCGATCCCGATAACGCCGAGGTTGGCACGGTCGGCGGAGCGGTGGCCCGCGATGCCTGCGGCGCCCGATTCTTGAAGTACGGCTCGATCGGCGACTACGTAGAGAGCGTGAAGGCGGTCCTCTCCGACGGAACGCGTTTGAACGCGGGCCGAGAAGTCGTCGCCGAACACCAGCGAGACATTGCGTCGTCGAAATCACGACTGGTGACGCGGTTGGCGACGATCTTAGGGGAAAACGCCCGGTTGATCAGCGTTCATCAGGAACGTGCGACCAAGTGCGGTTGCGGATATCGATTGACGCAGGTGTTGGATCACGACCGGTTGAATCTGGCGAGACTCTTGGTCGGATCTGAGGGGACGCTGGCGGTTTTCACCGAGATCGAGCTGAAAACCGTGGCTCGGCCGCCTGCTCGCGGGATGGCGCTGTTGTGCTTCGAAAGCCTAGAGCAAGCAATGGGGGCCGTGCGGCGCGTGCTCGAAGCGGAACCGGTCTTGTGCGACTTGCTTGAACGTCGGCACCTGAGTTTGGCTCGCCAGTCGGACGACGATTTGGAGTCTCTGGTTCCCGAAGATACCGAGGCCGCGGTGTTGATCGAGGTTGAGGGGGACGATACGCCGCACGCACGAAAGCGGTTGTTGGAAATCGTCGACGAAGTGACGGCCGGACCGCATCGACCGAGTGCCGTTCGCCAAGCGTTTGAACGGCGAGAACGTCGAATGTTGATGAAGCTGATGCGGCTGAACCAGCCGGCACTGTTTCGCAGTAAAGATCGTTCTCGGCCCGTTCCGGTGTTGAACGACGTCGCCGTTCCACCACCTGC
>CAYVVR010000395.1:0-4343 GCA_964454655.1 uncultured Planctomycetaceae bacterium
CTTGATGCTGGCGGTGGCGGTGCCGCGATTGCGTCCGATGATGGAGTCCCGCCGAGTCCGCGAGGCATCGCGTGCGGTGAACGCCTATTTCGCCGCGGCGCGGAACCGGGCGATGGAAACGGGTCGACCGGTGGGCGTGCTGATCGAACGGCTCCAACGGCAGCCCGAGGCGGCCGTGATGTTGCGGATGGCCGAAATTCCCCCGCCGTATGCCGGCGACACGACGACCGCTCGCGTGCAGGTGCGCATCCTCGCCGGCACGCCGTCGGTACTGCAAATCCGTTTTCCATCGCCGGGCGAAGTGGCGCAGATCAGCGGGGGCTTTCTCCCCGTTTACGTGGGCGACCCGATTCGCCTGAACTACCGCGATCCGCCGTTTCGATTGCTCGGTCCCGACACCGACGGCGACGGCAAGGTGAATTGCGAGGTGATCCAATCGGGGCAACCGCTGATCGCTTCGATCCCGGATACGATAGGGCGTTTACCCTATCCGATCGTGACCGATCCCGCGGCACCGTGGAACGTGCCGGCAAGTGCTTCGTTGCCGATGCCGTTTTCGATCGATCGGCGTCCCGAGACGACCGCTGCGGCCCCGTTGCGGCTTCCCGGCCGGACGGTGATCGACCTGGCGGCTTCGGGAACCGATACGATGCTCACCGCCGCGCCGCCGGCCGGTCCCGCGTTCCAACCGATCGACAAGGACGGCGACAACACCAACGGGGTCCAAGACGATTCGCCGGTCGTCATCATGTTCGGGCCGGAAGGCTCCGTCGACCGCATCTACTACCAATCGATCGAGCGGCGGGTGACGGAACCGATCTTCTTGTTGATCGGCCGGTGGGACCGTATGCCCGCAATCGCGGGAAGCGGCACACCGATGGCCGACGACGGCCTGTTCAACTGGCAAGACATTCAAAACCTTTGGGTGGTCGTGAACGCGAATTCGGGCCTGACGACCGCCGCCCCCGTCGTCGCACCGTCGGGCGGAGGCGTTCCCGCCGACGTCGCCGAGGCCCGCGACTACGCACGACACTTCCTAGGAACAGGAGGCCGATGACGTGAGACGTAACCGTGGAACCGGCGTGGTTGGTCTCGCCGCGGTCCGGCGTTGCGGCCGACCGGCCGCTCGCGGCGGCTTCAGCCTGCTGGAAGTCTTGATCTCGATGTTCGTCTTGACGATCGGCCTGTTGGGCGTGGCGGCTTTGATCCCGATCGCGAACCTGGCGATTGCGAGGACGGCGGTCGCCGATCGCGCCGCGGCATGCGGCAGGGCGGGAATGCGCGAGGTCCGTGTCCGCGAGTGGCTGAACCCGAACTTGTGGATCCAGCCGGGACGGCCCTCGGTGCCGATCGACCCCTTCGCCGCATACTGCATCGACCCGATGTATCTTTCCCGCATGCCCGCCGGCGCCTTCCCGGCGGCGTACACGTTTCCTTTCGACTTGGGCGGTATTCCGCTGAAGATGCATCGCGTGTCGCTGAACCTGCCGATCGCTCCGGCCTCGCAGGTTTCGGTGTTCGACGACCTGTTCACCTGGCACGACGACCTGGTGATCGACCGCAGCGGCGACGCGAGACCGCGTTTGCTGTTCGCCACCGACACCGGGCAATCGGTACCCTTTCCGCGACGCGCCGGAGATACACCGACGGCGGGAACGATTCTGAACGAAGCCGAGTACGGCGACTACTCGTGGATGATCACGGTGACCCCGGCCCCGTCGACGGTCGTTACCGGATCGCCCGGTCCGGGCCTGATCGGCCCGTCGTTCGAGCGATTTGCCCAAAACGTGTCGATCGTCGTCTATCGCAAGCGGAACCTGCTCGAACCGACGAACGTCGACAACGGAGCGCCGGTCGAGCGGGTCGTGCGGGTGAACTTTTTGGGCACCGGCACCGGAGGCGGCGACGTCCGCCTGACCTTCGACAACACCGCCGGGTACGACCCGTACGAATACTTGTCGATCCACGAAGGCGAATGGATGCTCGTCTGCGGGAACTTGGCTTGGGGATTGCCGAACCAGCCGCCCCGCAACGTCTTCTTGTGGTATCGCGTGATCTCCACGGGAGAAATCATCAACACGAACAACAATCAATACGCCCGCGAATTGACGTTGGCCGGTCCCGATTGGAGCCGGAACTGGTCGACCAACAGCGACACCGACGGGGACGGCATTCCGTTCGAGGCCCAAGGCGTGCTGGTGAACAACGTCGTCGGCGTGTACACCGAAACGGTCGAAGCCGACTACCAGGCCCCGTGGTCGACCTTGCCGCAATAAGGCCGGCGGCCCATCGTCCGTATGGAATCGGCCGACGAAACAAACCGACAGCCGGGCCGGCATCGAGTTACGAAACATCCGCAGGATCGCCCTGCTAGGACAACGACGAGGTTCCCACGATGAACCGACAAAGTGCAACGCAACGAGGCGGCGCCGTTCTCTTGGTCGTACTGGCCTTGTTGGCCGTGTTCGGCGTGATGGCGTTGACGTTCATCGTCACGACCGGCCACGCGCGACGCGGCGCCGAGGCCGACCAGCGCGACGAACAGTTTTTCGACCCGGCCGACCAGGTGCTCGAACAGGCGGCCATGCAAGTCGTGCGGGGAACGAACAATCCTCTTTCGTCGTTGTGGTGCCACAGCCTACTGGAAGACATCTACGGCAACCGACACGCCATCGGGGAATTGTCGGCCGCCTCGAACTTGCACGGCGTCGCCGGCGGACAACTGTGGGTGTTCCTCCCCAACCTGACCGACGCCTTGCCGAACACGAACGCCGCCCGCCCCGAGGCGTGGGTGGGTAGCGTGATCACGTTCGTCCACGGCCCTCTTGCCGGCATTTCTTCCCGAATCGTCGACTACAACCCGAGCACCGATGAATACGTGATCGTCGCCCCGGAAAAAATCCCCATCGGGCAGGTCGCCGCTTACCTGGCCGTTCCCGGCAATGCGATCAACTACGTGATCAACGGCGCACCGTTTTCGGGAACGGGTATCGGCTACGACGGCTCGAATACCTTGGGAGCCTCGCATCCCGACGGACGCCCCTTCGCGCTGCTGCCCAACCCGAGCGATCCGGGATTCGTCGCCTGGGTGGCCGGACCCGACGGTCTGTTGGGAACCACCGACGATCGCGACCTGATGGCCAACGAAGACTACGACGCCGCCGACTATCAAAACGTCTTGCTGGCGATGCAGCTTCCCGACGGCACCGTACCCGAACCTTCGGGACACCGTGTCGCGTTGATCAACTACTGGTTCGAGCAGGCGATCAACGATACGACGGGCACGTACATCAACTGGGGCGGCATCAGCGATCCAAACGTGCGTCGCAACTTCTTGCTTGCGCCCGAGACGGCCCCGGCACCGCTGCGAAAAGAAATTGCCGCGTGGAAGCGGCGGTTCGTGTTGCGTCCCCTCACGGCGTTCCATCCCGGTTTCGACGGGAGCAATCCGTCGTATACCGATCTCGCCGGTCCGTGGGACGTGGATAACGACGGCGACGGCATCCCCGACAGCGTGTGGCTCGACATCGGGCTACCCGTCCGCACGATGCCCGACGGTCGGCGGTACAAGCCGCTGGTGGCGGTGCTGTGCGTCGATCTCGACGGGCGTTTCAACCTGAACGCGCACGGCAGCCTGTTCCAAGCCGATCCCGACTATTATCAGCCGTCGTCGCAGGCCCAAGACGGTGTTCCGCAAAGCCCCTCGTGGCCGCGGCTGATCGCGACGTATCCCGACCCGACGACGGCCCCGCCGAACGGATACCCGATCGGGACCGACATCTTGACGCAAGCGTTGATGAACCAGTTCGGCTTCCGCGGGCTGGGTTACGGCCCCGGCGAGATCAACTTGTTGCCGTTGTTCGACGGGGCGGACTCGTTCCTCGGCCCGAACGGCCCACGCACGCTCTACGCGCAATTGTTGACCGGTGCGCCTTCTCCCGCCGGTCCCCTGCCGGGACGCTACGGCGAGCGATTCCAACTGTTGACGGCACCGCCGTACGCGGCCGCCGGCATCACCGGACAACCCGAGCTGCACTTGTTGAACAAGTTCTTCGATTACCCGTGGCAAGATTGGCGTCAAACGCTTTGGCCGCCCTACGGACCGGGAAACCAAACGGCCTACGGCAGCCCGCCCGACATGCTGGGCGTGATGACCGTGGCCTTGGACCTGCACGGTTGGCCGTTGTATCAGCAAGTCACCAACTCGTGGACGATCGCCGCACTCGAAAGCCAATACAAGCTGAATCTGTCGCAGAAGCGAGGCCGGCGAATGCCCAGCGGTGCGACAACCGTGGGCATCGATGCTCCCTTCACCCCCGAAGAACTCGAAGCGTTGCTGCGTC
>CAYVVR010000396.1:0-4337 GCA_964454655.1 uncultured Planctomycetaceae bacterium
CTCAAGATCCACTCGCCGCAGATCACCCACAAGACCGACGTCGGCGGCGTCATGCTGAACCTCTCCAGCGAACAGGCCGTTCGCGAGGCGTTCGAGAAAATGACCACGCGGGCGAAAGAAAAACGCCCCGATGCCGACATCATCGGCGTCACCGTTCAAAAGATGGTCAGTTATCCGAACAGCTTCGAGCTGATCATCGGCACCAAGCGCGATCCGGTGTTCGGTTCGGTGATCATGGTGGGTATGGGCGGTGTGGCTGCCGAAGTCTTCCGCGATCGGGCGTTGGCCTTGCCGCCGTTGAACGAAGCCTTGGCCCGCCGGGCGCTCGAGTCTCTCAAGTCGTGGCCGCTGCTGCGGGGTTACCGCGGTCGGCCCGGCGTCAACATCGACCGCCTGATCGAGGTCCTCATGCGGTTCTCGTACCTGGTGGCCGACTATCCCGAGATCAAGGAACTCGACGTCAACCCGTTGTTGGTGACGCCCGAAGATGTGATCGCCCTCGACGCGCGGGTGATCATCGACCGCGAGGCGATCGTCCACTCGGTCCGGCCGTACGCCCACTTGGCGATCCGGCCGTATCCGGAAGAATTCGTCACCGAGCGCAAGCTCAAAGACGGTACGGCGGTCGTGCTGCGACCGATCAAGCCCGAAGACGAACCGATGTGGCACGAGCTTCTGGCCAGTTGCTCGACGCAGTCGCTGTGGTTCCGCTTCAGCTACCTGTTCAAGCAAACCACCCACGAAATGGCCACGCGATATTGCTTCATCGACTACGACCGCGAATTGGGTATCGTGGCCGAGGTCGAAGAAGACGGCCAGCGGAAGCTCATCGGGGTGGGCCGCTTGGTGGCCGACATGAACCACGAAACCGCCGAGTATGCCGTGATCGTCGTCGATCGTTGGCACGGCCACGGTTTGGGCGGCCTGCTGACCGACTACTGCCTCGAAGTGGCCAAGCGATGGGGCGTGAAAAAGGTCGTCGCCGAGACGTCCAAGGACAACGCCCGCATGTTGGCCACCTTCCGCAACCGCGGCTTCGAACTCGACGAAAAGTCCGATCAGGACGTCGTCCTCGTCAGCCGGAGCCTGGTGTGACGTCGACTGAACGTCGCCTTTCGAACGAGTAGAGCCAATCCGCGAACCCGGCCCCGCAACCGACGGCGCCGGGTTCTTTTTTCGGCCGGCAAGCGGGCAACGGGGCTGTTGCCGAAGGCCCGCGAGGAGAATTTCGAAGTCGGCGCTTTTCTCGCCTCGGGTCGGTCGGGTAAACTGGCCGTCGAAGGGCTCATCGTACACTCATCCACGTCTCGATCGATCGACGGCCGCGCTCGGCGGCGAAAGGGTTTCGTCGCCGGTCTTCCGAGCGTCCTTCGGTCGTAATCGGTTTTCCGGAACAGAAGAGGACCGGCGAGGGTCGGCATCATGACGATCGAATTTCTTTGTCCCAACGGCCATCGCATTCGGTGCGCAGACGACAAAGCCGGGCTGGCCGCCAAGTGTCCCCAATGCGGTGTCAAGTTTCGCGTTCCCACGCTGGAAGAAGTTCGGGCGGCCGCCTCGGGCGACTTGTCGAAACTCGAAAACGCCGAAATCGAAGAACAAATCGAGTTTCTATGCCCCAACGGTCACCGGTTGTTCGGCCCAAAGCGTCTTCAAGGACGCCCCGGCCAGTGCCCCGAATGCGGCATGCGGTTTCGCATTCCGAACTACGATTCGGTTCCGGAAGAAGAAGAGACCGAAAGCGCCACCCGACTTTCACTGGCCGAAGAACAACCGCTCGTCACTCCCGCGGCACTGAGCGACTCTCTGTCGGTCGAAACCAGTCTGGGGCCCGAATCGGCGACGACGATCGCCCACGGCGAGCCGGCCGTTGCGGCAAACGACGACACACGGCTTACCCCCGCCACGGCCTCACCCGAGGGTTGGCTTCGCACGTTCGACGTGTTGTGGGCCTCGCGTGAAGCCGGACGCTTCGAAGTCCACTTGACCGGCGGAGCCGTCCTTCGGCCGGTCAAACTCGCCCGCGACCCGGTCTCCGCCGAATTCATCGGCCTGGTCGTCGAAGAAAACGGCGCCCGGTCGCTGGTGGTCGTCCCTTTTGCGGCGATTCAGCAGGTGCGTCTCGTCGGCATTCGCGACTTGCCGCCCGAATGGGAAGCTTCGGGTTGAATAGATCGCTCGAAGCCCCCGGGCGGCCCGCTAGCTGTCGAGCATGCGATGAACCGGCTCGGGGCGGTCGGGGTGAAAGCTGCGAACGACGTTCAATCGCGTTTCTACCGCGGTATCTGCGCCCACGCGTTCGACCGCGTCGACGACCACACGTCGAAGCGTTTCGGATGCAATCAACACTCGCGCATTGACCAACAGGTTCGCTTTTCGAACGGACGGCTCGAGGTTTCCGCGAATCACCGGCGGCCGCGTGTTGTCGATGCAATTTCCGGCGACATGACCTTTGCGCGGCACGGTGAGAAAACATTTGAGGTGCTGAACGACACCGCCGGCGGCCGCGATATCGGCTTGGATCTGCCGCACCAATCGCTGCATGAAGTCGGGCCAATCGACATTCGCCTGGGCCTTGACGGTTCCGTTCGCGTTGAGCCAGCCCATCGCAGCTTCGCCTTCGGCGTACACGTCGTAGTCGACACGAGCCGTTCGCGATTCGGTTTCGCCCGAAGCGATCGCCTCCAGCCAGTCGTCGACTCCCGTGCCCGCCTCGGCCGAGATCGCAAACCGAGGCCGATCGCCGAGCAAGTCTGCCAAAGAGGCTTCCAACGCAACGAGATCGTCGGACGACACGAGGTCGCACTTGTTCAGCACAACCACGTCGGCCTCTTCCAACTGCGTGCGGTAAATGTGCAACACCGAATCGGGCAACCGCGATATGCGTTTGTCGAACTCGCGGCCTAAATCTTGCATGATCCGCATTTGATGGACGTCGATCAGCACGGATAAGGGCGCCACCTCGATTTGCTCGCCGAACATCTTGCGGATCGGGCGAATGACGGTGGCCGCCAGATCGGTGCAACTTCCGACCGGCTCGGCGATGATAATCTCGGGACGAGACCGCCGCATCAGGCGTTCGACGGCCTCCATCATCTGCGGAAAGCGACAGCAGAAGCACCCACCGCCCACCTCGTCGACGTCGGCTCCCGTCTCTCGCAAAAGCGACGTATCGACGAGTCCCTCGGCCTGATCGTTCGCCAGCAGCGCAACCCGCCGCCCCGACGCCATCAGTTTTTCGGCGGCCCGACGCAGCAAGGTCGTTTTTCCCGCACCTAAGAATCCACCGACGAGAATAAGGCGGGTACGCTCGAGCATGGGCATCTCAATTGGGCTTGGGGCCATTTTGGGGGGCGGTTTCTCCGTCACGCACGGATCGGATAGAGTATAGTTTACCGTCGGGGGCTTTTCGTATTCCAGCAAGACAAAAGGCCGCTCCCCCAGCGTGTCGGGTATGCCATGTGCGCCGGCACACGTCGGAACGGTGTGTCGCCGAGGCGTTTCGTATTCCCGCACTCCCCCGCGGCTGTCCGCTTTGTCGATTGTATACAACCCAACACCGAGAGGTCGTCATGCGTCGATTCCTGGTCACCGGTGGTGCCGGTTTCATCGGTTCGCATATCGCAGAAGCGCTCGTCGAACGCGGCGACGCGGTTCGTGTCCTCGACAACCTGAGCACCGGCTTCCGCGAAAACTTGGCCCATTTGGGCGACCGGGTCGAATTCATCGAAGGCGATCTGCTCGATTATCCGACCGTCCAGCGGGCGGTTGAGGGAATCGATTGCATCTTCCACGAAGCCGCGCTCGCCAGCGTCCCACGCAGCGTGGAACGACCGCTCGATACGCATGCGGCCTGTGTGACCGGTACGTTGCACTTGCTCGATGCCGCACGTCGAGCGGGCGTCCGCCGCCTCGTTTACGCCGCGTCGAGTAGTGCGTACGGCGATCAACCGTTTTCTTCCAAGCGAGAAACGGATCTACCCGATCCGATTTCGCCCTACGGGGCGGCAAAGCTGGCGGCCGAATACTATTGCCGCGCCTTCTACGCGACTTACGGCTTCGAGACGGTCGCGATCCGCTATTTCAACGTGTTCGGCCCGCGACAAGACCCGAACAGCCCCTATTCGGCGGTCATTCCGCTGTTCATCACGGCGATTCTTTCAGGCAGAAAGCCGGTCGTGTTCGGCGACGGTCTCCAGTCGCGCGACTTCACGTACGTGGCGAACGTCGTTCACGCGAATCTTTTGGCGGCCGACGCCGAAGGCGCCGCAGGCAAAGTATTCAACGCCGCAGGCGGAAAGAGCATCACGCTTTTGGAACTGCTGGCGGCCATCAAC
>CAYVVR010000397.1:0-4336 GCA_964454655.1 uncultured Planctomycetaceae bacterium
TTGATGCATCCCCCCGGAGATAACCGTGGACGCCAAGAACGAGAATTTGACGATTCCTCAGACGACCGCACCGTTCTCGCCGCCGCGTTCGCCGTTACTCCGCCGACCACGGATAGGTGCTCGCCGGCAGTTCCGTTGGACGCTCCGTTCTTTCTTGTTTGCGATGGTGCTTTGCGCTTCGGTCGCTTCGTTGGGTGGGCCCCCTCGAGAACCGACGGTTTCTCAGGGTGTCGGTTTCTTGCTCGCCATCGTGATAAGTGCGGTCATGTTTCTGATTTTAGGAACCCGCCTTTGGATGGGAGCCGTGCTTACCTGCCTGGCCGGGGGCCTGGGTATTTGGATGGCCCTTGCCCCTCCGGCTGAATCGGATATCCCCCGGGGCGCGATTGCGGTGGTCATTGTGGCGATGGCCGTGATCTTGAGGCGATTGGACGGGCCCGACATTCTCGTTCATGCCGATCCATTTCGCCCCGAGGGTTCATCTAGTTCGCAATCCAACAGCGACGATACCGACGCTGCGTTCGACGAGCAGTCCTCTGGAGGGGCTTGACCGGTGGTGCGAGCTGTACCGATTGTGCAAGGTCGATGCCGCCCGCCGGCTGGGAGCCGCCCCAATCGTCGCTGGCGAGCCTGTCGGATCATGAGTATACTCGATTTAGTTAGCGCGTCTTGCCTTGTCTTGGCATCTCGCCCATATTTCGGTCGGATAGCTTCCGACGAAAGGCGACGCCCATTCGCGGCGGGAAGAAAATAGAGGAGACTTGATCGTGTCGAACCCGATGGGTGATCAATTCGATCTGGGCAACTTCGAACTGCCCGGTGGGCCCGCACCACAAGAACCGGTGATGCCGGAAGCACCCCAACCGGCGGTCGACGGTGATATCGGCCACGGGGCGGTCGATGAGTCTCCGACCAAGGGAAAGAAGAAAAAGAAGAAGGCCAAGAAACAGAAAAAGCAGAAAACGCCGGGCGAGAAAGGGCCCAGTCAATGGACGCCCTACACCGTGATGCTCGGCTTGGCCTTGCTGGCGATCTTGGTCGCTATTTGTTTCTTGGCTTTGGAACTTTCCCGTTACGGTTGGGACACCTCAGCCGAGAATGTCGGCGTGCTACCGGCCGCTGCGCGGGCGCTCTATGATGCGCTACCGACGATCAGCGCCGCAGCCTGACCCGCGGGCACCCAATTGACCACCAGCAGCCGCTTCTTCTCCAGCGGTCGCGATCGGCCGTACACGACATCGAGATTCAAGGCTTCGTCCGGTTCGTTGCCGTGAATCGTCGGCACCAGCTCGCCTGTTTCGAGGCAAGCGATTGCGACGGCCAGCCCCATCGCCCCCTGCCCTGCCCCGACGATGCCGAAATAGCTGCTCGGTGCGGTGACGGGAATGCCGGGCACAACCTCGGCGAGAGCTGCGGCTTCAACGGGGTCGTCGGCTTGGGTGGCCCAACCGTGCGCGATCACACCGCCGAGAGCGTCCGCTTCGATGCCCGCTTGGTCGAGCGCCGCACGAATTGCCCGCACCAAGGCCGCCTTGGGACCTCCGACCCGGCGACCGCTGAAGGCGGCGCCTGTTCCGAGTAGTTCGGCGAGCGGTTCGACGCCCCGGGCTTCGACCGACTGTTCCGTTTCCAACAAGCAGGAAACAGCGGCCTCGCCACGAACCTCGCCGTTGCGATCCGGCGAGAAAGGACGTGGCGTGTTGTCGGCGTCGGCCGATAGCCGCCCCATCACGCAATGGCGAACCCAATCGTACGGCGATACTTGCGCCCCTGCGCCGCCGGTGACCACCAGATCGACGTTCCCTCGTCGCAAGACGCGCGCCGCTTCGGCGACGGCCAATGTAGATGAGACTTCCGCGTGATGAATCGTGTTGTTCGGGCCGCGTGCATCGAGAGTGATCGAGATGTGCGACCCGATCATATTGGGCAATACTTTCAAGAAACTCAGCGGGAACGTTGCGGCAAATCCATCGGTCGCCCACCGTTCGAAGTGAAAACGGCCGTTCTCCATGCACGCACGGTACGGCGGTTCGCTGTCTTCGAGCGGTCCACAAATGCGGTCGGCCCCGAAAACGATGCCTACCCGCTCCGGCGGCACGCTGCCCGGCGTGAATTTTCCGTGTTCGGCGGCAAAACGGGCAGAAGCGACTCCCAGTTGGGCATCCCGCGCCATCACTTTCAATTGCTTGCGGGCCTTCGTCATCTTCTTCGGATCGAAGCCCTTGACTTCGGCTGCGGCACGTACCGGAAGCCCGGACGCGTCGAACAACGTGATCGGCCCGATACCGGATCGCTTTTCGGCGAGCGCCGTGCGCACGGCATCCCACCCGATGCCGATCGGAGACACCGGACCGACGCCCGTGATGAACAATCGTGGTTGCCTCATTCGGTTGCTTTCAGTTCCGGCGAATTTCCGGTGGAAGAACTCGAGCGACGCGGGTAGCGCGCGATGACGGCCGCACTCCCTTGTTGCATTCGGCGAATCATACGCCCGGCGTGAACCGGAAAGTCCGCCACCCTCCCATTCTCACCTGTCAGGCCGCCTCAAAACAGCTGTCACCGTGTCATTTTACCCATTTTCCCAAGCAAGGGTACGGGGGAGCGCCAAGGTCTAGATGATGCAAACGCGGGCGTGAGTGTCTTTGCTTTTTGTTGTTTGATTTCAGGAAAAGCTTCGACTACAGTGCAGCGGCAAAGAAGGAGAGACGCAGGACTGTTTTTTCGGGAGGCCCCTCATATGCGGAAACGATTTTGGCTACCAGCGATCGTCGGTGGTTTCCTTCTCTTAGCAACGCTCATGGTCGGATCGGTTGCCGCGGAACAGCAGCGGCCGAGTCGACCTCCGCGCGCAGGTCAAAATTCGGCGGCCCGAGCCGAAGCATTACGAGCAATCTGCCGACTGCTCGATATCGGCGAAGGGGCGACGATCGCCGATATCGGGGCCGGACGCGGAATCGATACGTGGGTGTTCGCCGAGATTGTCGGCGAGAAGGGCAAAGTCTTTTCGGAAGAAATTAGTGAAGACTTGGTGCGCGGGCTCCGCTCGCAAGCGGCCGAGCGAGAGTTGCCCCAAGTGGTACCCGTGTTGGGAACGGTGGAATCTCCCTGCTTGCCCGAGTCGTCCGTCGATTTGGCCTACATGCACCAGGTGTATCACCACGTCACCAAGCCGCACGAGATGCTGCAAGCCATTTGGAAATCGCTCAAGCCGGGCGGCTATTTTGTCGTCGTCGATCGGCGACGTGGCACGCTTCAGGATTGGGTGCCGCGGGAAGAACGAGGGCCGAAGCATTATTGGATCGCCGAAACAACCGTCGTCCGCGAAGCGCGTGAAGCAGGATTTCAGTTCGTCCGCTGTGCCGAGGAATGTTGGCCGGGCATCCCTGAACAATTCGTGCTCGTATTTCGCAGACCGGTCGAGGGGGGAACAGTGGGGGTCGATCCCGACCCGCGGGCGCCGTTGGATCTGGATGTGCTGGCCGAAGCGTTGGCTCCAAATCGAAAGCCTTACCAATCGGTCGCCGTGATCGCTTTGGGCGAAGCGAGATACGTGCTACCCAAACTCATCCGTGACGGAAAACCGAAGGTTATCGACATTGTGCTCGAAGAGTGGGCCACGCGCAAAGACGAACGGCCGCCGGTGCCGCCCGGTGTCGAGGTTCAATCGGTAATGACGGAAAACGGCCGAGTTGAGCTTGCCCCGCATTCGATCGATGGGGTTTTCTTTCTCGACACATACAGCCTGTTGTTCCACCAGAACACGTTGCTCGAGTGTTTGAAAACAGCCCTGAGACCGGGCGGTCGCATCTACGTCTTGGATCGCCGCGGTGAATTTACCGATCATCGCTTGGCTTCGCATCACCGCGCCGTGTCGCCGGAACTTGTTCGCCAAGAAATGAACGCGGCCGGCTTCCGGCAAGTCGCGTCGCCGGTTCCGCCGGGGAAAGATCGATTCGTGCTCGTTTTCGAGGCTGACGACGAACCTGCGGCATCCCAGAAGTAAGGAGAGGTCAACGTGACTCGTATCGTCGTTTTGTGGCGTGCCTGCGCAATTGCGGCGTGTGTCGTCGTCGCGTTTGCCGGTCGGCAGATGTCTTTGGGAGAAACTCGCGTAGAAGCAGAACGTTCTCCCGCGTTTCGGATCGAAGACGAACGCTGCATTTTGACGCATGATGGAAAGCCGGTCTTTCAATTCGTTCTTTTCGGCGAGGCAAGCGACAAGAGTTCGCGAGAAACGATCTCGTTGGAGCGTTTGGGCCACGGGAACGCCGTACGAACCGCCGCGAAAAACGGGGACGAAACGCTCGTTGCAAGCGTCGATAATCTCCCTTTTCTC
>CAYVVR010000398.1:0-4324 GCA_964454655.1 uncultured Planctomycetaceae bacterium
ACGGCGAATTCGTCACCCATTTGCCGGCCGATCCGGCGGTGGTTCGGGAGGCGATTGCGACCTACTGGCAGGCCGAAGCAATGCTCGCCTCGTGGCCGAAAGAGCGGACCGGCGAACTCGTCGCCCGTCGCTATGCCCGGTGCGAATGGCATCTAGAACGGTAGGCGTACCCCTTGTTGGGGCGCACTCTGTGGTGGGGGGAAGTCTCGCGGTTTTTGCAACATCGCGACAGGCTTGTGCGTTGTTGCAACACAACTGGCGGCGGTGTCGGGAGTGTTTTAGAGTGTGTCGTCGATGTAACATCTAGGAAAATCACTAGTTGCGTTGATGTGGCTCCGGTTTGGTATGCCGAATGCAACGTAGACCCGGCGGCATGACACGTTTCTTCTCTCCCGACCCAGGTTCATCGGACGAAAGGAGCCGAACCATGAGAAGTCTTCTGTTGCCGGCCGCGGTCTTTGCGGCGTTCTGTCTGTCGGGCCCCGCTTTTGCAATGGACGGGTTCGAGATGTACTCCGGCGGAATGCATTCGGCCATGTATTCCGGCGGATCGATGTCGGTCACGACGGTGGGGCACTTCCGTCACGGGGCCGGCTGTACGTGCGGACACTGCCATCACGACGGTCCGACGATCATCCAGCCGCCGATTCCGGGGCATCCGACGGTGATCATTCCGCACCCGGGCCATCCGCCGGTGGTGATTCCGCACCGGTATCCGCGGTATTACACGCCGTATTACGGGCGTTCGTACTACCACCATTCGGATCACGGTGGTTTCGGGTTCCAAACCCCGCGATTCGGCTTCCGCATCCAGTGGTAGGCGGAAACGGCGGATTTCGGGGAAACTCCAGCAGGCGTCACGAATCGGAAAGCAATCCTCTCCCTTGGGAAATTCGAGCTGACCACATCTGAATACGGCCGTTACGACTGATCGACGTGCAACTCGCGAGAGGCCGGAAAGCGGCAACCCGTTGTAGATTTCGGCGAATTGTCAGGCACCGCAAGCCCGCTCCTAGGATCGCCCTTTCGCCCGATCGACAACGGGTTGTTTTTTGCGCGGGAAATGCCGGGCTCGTCGACAGAAGGCGTTACCAGGCGACCCGAGGCGCGCAGGCTGGGTATTCGTGTCGTCGGGGCGAGCTCGACGGCAGGCGGGCGTGCGCTTTCACGCGGGGTCGAGAATGGCCCGCCGGTGGCCGGAGGAAAGACTACCGTTCGCGGTACGTGATACGGCCTTTGGTCAGATCGTACGGCGACAGCTCGACCCGCACCTTGTCGCCGGGCACGATGCGGATGAAGTGCTTCCGCATCTTTCCGGCCACGTAGGCGATGATTTCGTGGCCGGTTTCGAGCTTCACGCGGAACTGCGTGTTTGCCAGTGCTTCGGTAACCGTTCCAGTAACTTCGATTCCTTTTTCACGAGCCATGCAACACTCCGTCAACCGATGAAAACGCAAGAAAACGACGTACCCGCTGGACGATGACGACGTTTCGCCATCCTACCAACTCATAGAGACGGCGCTAACCGCCTGCGTCCCGAAAGCGTCCAAAAGACGGCACAAGGGGAGCGTGAGGGATATCGAGGCGAGCCGGATCCGTGGGAAGTCGGACGGTCGGTAGCGGTCGCTCGGCCTCCGCCCGTTTGCCCTCGGTATTCGGACGAGCGACCACGAGGTTTCTATAAGTATAACGTGGGCAAAAGCCGGAAGGAAAAGTTTTTCCCCTTCGCGAGGTGGTGTTTTTTTTGACAGACGCACTTGTTTCAAGTGCCCTGTCGGTTGCGGTCGGGTGGGCGTGGCCGAATAATCGTGCCTAAGCCCCCCGGCGCAAGCCACCGGAACGTTTGTCGGGGAACGGGGTTAGTTGTCACCAGAGGCTTTTTGCGCGCTCCAAAGAGAAAAGGTGTTCCCCACCGGCCCACGGATAGAAAGAACGGTCGATCATGCGTGATTCGTCGATGTCGTCGCTGTCGGGAGATTTACCGGCCGAATCGGTGGTTTCGAAAGCGGGCCCGAAACGCCGCCTTTCCGTTTTCGATTCGGTCTGTATCATCGTGGGGATCATTATCGGGGCCGGTATTTTCGAGACGTCGCCCGCGATTGCGAGTCTCGTGCCGAACGTGCCGTGGTTGGTTGCCGTTTGGGTTGCGGGTGGAGTCTTTTCGCTGGTCGGGGCGTTGTGTTACGCAGAGCTGGCGACGGCCATTCCTTGTGAAGGCGGCGACTACGTCTTTCTCAATCGGGCATACGGACGCTACGTCGGGTTTCTGTTCGCATGGTGCGAACTGTGGATCGTGCGGCCGGCTTCGATCGGCATGATGGCGTTCGTCTTTGCTCGCTATGCGCAGGCCCTGTTGCCGATTTCGTTTGCCTCGGCGTCATTGCCGGGTGAACTCGAACAGACGTTGCCGCTGCTCGTCTACGCGGCGGCTGCCGTCGTCGTGCTGACGGGGATCAATCTTCTCGGCGTGCGTCAGGGCAAGTGGACGCAGAACATCTTGACCGTGCTCAAGGTGTCGGCATTGGTGGCAATCGTCGTTGTCGGCTTCTTTGCGGCGAATCCCCGCCCCCCTGCCGCCGCTTCGGTCGAAACACCCTCGCTCAACTTGGGGGTGGCGATGGTATTTGTGTTGTTCACCTACGGCGGGTGGAATGAAATGGCCTATGTCGGGGCCGAGGTCGTCAATCCGCGACGAAACATCGTGCGATCGTTGGTATTGGGCACGCTGGCCGTGACCGGCTTGTACTTGCTGGTGAACCTGGCTTTCGCGGCTGGGCTCGGATTGGACGGTTTCCGACAGAGCGGAGCGGTTGCGTCCGACTTGTTGGCACGAGTTCTCGGGCCTGCTGCAGGAAAAGTGATCGCGGTTGTGATCTGTATCGCGGCGTTGGGATCGGCCAACGGCCAGATCTTCACCGGTGCCCGCGTGTACTACGCCCTGGGGCAGGATCATGCCATGTTCCGCATGTTGGGCCGCTGGAACCCGAATCGCGATGCGCCGATCGGTTCGTTGCTGATTCAGGCGGCCGTCACGCTGGCGCTGGTGATCGGATTCGGATGGTACAACACGGGGTTCGACAACCTGTTGATTTTCTCGTCGCCGGTGTTTTGGACGTTCTTCTGTCTGACGGGCTTCTCAGTCGTCATGCTGCGGATTCGGCGACCGAACTTGGAGCGTCCGTTTCGCGTTCCCTTGGGGCCGTTGTTTCCGCTAGCGTTCTGCGGCGGATGCGCCTACATGATTTATTCGTGCGTGGCTTACGCCGTAAAGAATGGAACCTACGAGGCATTTTGGGCGCTCGGGGCCTTGGCGGTGGGAGTCGTGGCGGGCGTTGTTGCCGTGTGGTCGTCGCGTCCGACGACATGACCTTCGTGCCGGAAGCGTGCGAGAGTCATCCGATGATGCGTTTCCAGCGTTCGAGATTCCAGCGGGCCTTTTCAGCGGGTGTCATGCGGCTGAAGTCGGGTTCGGCGTCGGTACGAGAGGCCGTGGGGTACGGCGGCGTCGCGTGAGGACGGGCCGTCGAGGCGTCGTAGTGCGAGGCCGTGTCCGTCCGCCGGAGGTCGTCTTCCAGCGATCGGTACGGACGAATACCTTGTTTCGCCAAATCGGCGTGGTACGCGCGAACGGCTTCGGCGGGTGCGATTTCGTCGTCGGCGACCCAACGCAAGTAGCGAATGAAGGTGAGTTGATCTTCGGCATGATTGATCTTGCGGCCGTAGAGGGCCACGCGAGCGCCGTATTTCTTGGCCTCCCACAGCATGTGAAACGCATCGAACGTCGTTCCCGCCGATCCTCCGAGAATGCCCACCACCAACGACGAATCGTATCGCGTCAGGGCTTCCATCGCCTTGGGACCGTAGTAGGGGATTTTCAAGAACAGCGGCCTGCCGCGCGACGTGACTCCGGCCAATGTTCGAACGATGTGGTCGTTCACGAAGCGGGCAACATCGTCGGGCGAATGATCTCCCGGTGCGTTCGGGCTGAAGACCTCTAAGAAATGCCGAAATCCCTTGCGCTCGGCCTCGATCCGAAAGGCTTTGTAGGCCTCGAGTGTTACAAGATCGAGTTCGGTGTCGTTATTGAAGGTGACCGAATACAAGCCGAGATCGGCGCCGAGACGGCGTTCCTCGGGCGTGCAGTCGGCCTTGCCGCACATGATGTGGTCCAAGGTCGCCGTGCGGAACGGTCGCGAAGGCTGCGTCCCGTAGCGCGCTCCCGTGCCTGCGAGCCAGATGTCGGTCGTGTCGTTCGCCCGCACCGCCGGAGTGACCGGCGAATTGTCGAACAACCGTTCGCGGATCGTCAACAATTCGTTGGTAC
>CAYVVR010000399.1:0-1381 GCA_964454655.1 uncultured Planctomycetaceae bacterium
CAGCGATGATTTGCGCCTGGGATACCGACGCGTCGGCATATTCGGCGGTCCGCATCGCATCCAGTGCGGCGGCCAGGAGGTGGTCGACGCCGGCCTGTTCGAGGGCGGCTCGGGCTTCCTCGGCGGTTCTCGCCAGACGCCCGCCCCAACCGGCCACCTCGTCCAGCGCGGCACGCATTTCGTCGTATAGCACCTCGACGTCTTGTTGGTCTTCGAGAGCGGTTACCGCAAGGGCGGCTCTTTCGGCCGGCGGCGTCTCGGGGAGTTGCACCGTTCGATCGCGAACCTCCGACTGTTCGGCGATCAGTCGCTGTACGCGAGCTTCGATTTCTGCAATTCTCAATCGCCGCAAGAGTTTTTGGCGTTCGACGAGCAGGCGCACGAGTACCTGACGGCTTTTTTCCCTCGCTTGGCGAAAGATTTCCGGGCGATCCTCCGGGGGAGCATCCATCGTTTTTTCGAGTAAGGCGACGACTTCGCTCATGTGTTGCGCGACGAGCTCGTCTAGGCCCGATCGCATCGAGCGAATTTCTCCGTAAATATCCAGATCGGTCAGCCCGTTTTCCTCCAATTGGCGAAGCTGGGCGTCGAGCAAGTCGGCCACCAGTTGTCTCGCCATTTGGCGAACACTTTCTTGGATCACCTTTTTGCGAAGCGTGCCGGAAGTGCCGGAGGGCGGTTGGGCGATTCCCTCGCCGCATGCTGCGATTCCCGTGAGGATCACAAGGATCAAAAGGCCGCCGAGCGAGCGTGCCCAAGACGCAGGAAACCCGCGAAGGACGGTATTGCGGACACCGGCAATCATGGTGCACCTCCTACCTGCAGCTGCCGCTCGATCATCTGTTCGAGCTGTTCGGCCGATTCCCGATCCATTTCGGCCATGGCGGCCAATATCCCCTGCCGATCGGTGACTTCGATCTCCAGGGGAAGAGATTCGCTCGCCTTACCCGGGCGATCCGTGCCGCGATAGTCTTCGCCGACAACGACCAATTGTACCCGATCGCCCTTTTCCAATCGCCAGGTTTCCAGGGCGAGGGGGAACGACTGTTGGAGCTCTTTCGGCGGACGGCTGTCGGCGAACGCCGCGATTTCCAGCGGCTCCAATTCGCGAACCGTGCCGTCGGGACGGAAGACACGTCCGCGGACTACGATCTTGCGGATTCCGAAATCGTCGGCGGCATCGACCAGCAAGCTGGGGCGGGCGGTCGGTACGACGAGTTTCGTGAGCATACGAGCCGAAATGCGGGGCGGATAGTCGGCCTTTACCCGCACGATGCCTTGAAGCGGCGGATCGACACGAAGCCCGTCGGTGTCGATTGCCTCGACCGAGAAATGAAGCGAGCCTGTGACCTCGGCAAAAGGTGTCGTCTCGGCGGCGAGT
>CAYVVR010000399.1:1391-4310 GCA_964454655.1 uncultured Planctomycetaceae bacterium
CGCTTGACCGGCGGGGCGTCGGTGTCGGCGGACTCGTCGGCGGTCGCCTCGGCGGCGAGTCGCCACGTGCGGCGTTGCGCGTTCGGCGTGAGGCGATATTCGACGTCTTCGACGGTAACGGACGCCGAAGTCAACGGTTTGTTCGAATCGAGGTACAGGTCGACATGGGCGCCTTCGGGAACGATCACCTGGCGCAAGCCGCGGACGACTTTCGGGCTGTGGTCGGGCAGGTAATCCGGCGGTGTAACCACGAACCGAGGTTCGACTTCCGGCGGCGGAACCAGTTCCAGACGAACGGGATACGTTTCGGCGTCGCCCACGTGGACGGTGAATTCGGAGTCTTCGGTCAACCGGTCGAGATTGCTGCGGAACGCGCCTGTTGCCTTTTCGACGGGCTCCAGCGGCAGACGGACCGTGCGGCGTGATTTCATCCCGTAAAGGGTGATCGTTCCGCTTGAAGGCACGCGACCTTTGCAGACGACCTCGAACACGATGGGCAAGCCGCCGGGACAGCGTACGACGTGCATGTCGGCTTCGACGGGGCGGCCGGCGACGCGAATTTCGTCGATCACGGTAGCCGTCGGATACGACGTGCGATGGAACATCAGCCTCAAGAAGAATGCTTGCAAGTAGTCCGGCGCGAAGTACGCGGCGGCCGCCGTCACGAGCAAGGTGGCGGTCAAGGCGATCGTTCGCCGCTTGAGCGGTTCCTTGGGAACGCCCTCGTCGAAATGCGTTTTGCGAGTGATTTCGACGGCGCGACGCATGACGGCTTCTTCGAGTTCGCGGGATCCCCACGTAGCGGCTTCGGGACGCTCGAACTGCAAGGCCGCCACCAAGTCGGTGTCGAGACGCACTTGCTTTTCGACCAACAATGCCAATTCGAGTTCCGATTCGCCGTCACGCAGCCACGGGGTTACGTAGCGACGCCATGCCCAGATGCCCACGCCCGCTAAAACACCCAACATCAACAGACGCTGCAAGGGCGTCATTCGCAACGCCCAATCGAGCAGAAAGAGAGCCCCCAGCCCCCAGACGATTCCGCATACAAGGCCGAATATCGCAATAGCCGACCGGATCGCCCGGCGGCGTCGGGCGAGGCGTCGAAGTGTTCGGTGCAGTCGGCTCAGCTCGTTCACGCCAGATTCGCTCGCTTTCGGAAGAACCATTCGCCGAACAACAGTCCGACGACCGCCACGAAAACCGGCCAGGTATTCCAAACGGGAATTTCTTGGACGTTCGTTTCCGTCTTGCTGCCGGCGGGCAATTCGTCGATCAGTTGCTCGAAGTCTTGGAGTTCATACGCCCGTCCGCCGGTCGTTTCGGCCAAACGGCGTTGCAGTTCGAGATTGCGGGAAGCGACTTGCTTTTCGACCGACCGTGATTGAACCAGAAAACGCGATTCGGCCCAATCGCCGGTTATGGGATCGCGAACTTGAAGGCGGTACTCCCCCGCGGCCGAGACCGGACTTCGCGTTTGAAACAACCCGGGGCGAACCATTGCCAGCCGCAAGGGACGCATCGAATCGCCGGAAACCAAACGTCCCTCGAGTGTGCCGCCGGCAAGATCGTCGGCCAGAGGACGATAATCGGCATCGTACGCCTCGACCGTGAGCACGGCGGTGTCGCCCGCTTTGTACTCTTTCCGATCGCTACGAACGACGAATCGCTTTTGGGTGCCCAAGGCGTGGCGAAGCGCCAAACGGTGGATGAGCTGTCCCCAGAAGCGGCGATAGTACAGCTCGCCGTACTTGCGTCGTAATCGCCACAACTCGTTGAAGCCGATGTAGACGACCTCCCCTTTGCCATAGTTCGTGACGGCGATGATCGGTTGCGGCGTGACGCCGTCGAGGCATTTGTCGGTAGGGTGAACGGCCAAAGCGGTGGCCATGGGACGCAGTCGCTCGACCGGTTGGTACCACGCAAGCGGTCCCAAATTGAGCCACGCCTGATCGTTTTCCAAGGGATTGTCGCCCAGTTGCATGAAATCGTAGAGGTCGGCTTCCGCCGTGCGCCGTAGCCGGAAGGGACGGGCTTGGCGAATTTGCGAGTGCGGTCCCAGTTGCACGGGCAACATATCTCCCAGGGGCGTGTTCATGAGACGCCCGGCGCCGAATCGCGGCCCGGCCAAAACGACCAAGCCGCCCCCCATATCGGCGACGAACTCGCGAGTCATCTCGCAAAAGCTCGACGTCAACGCGGCCTCGGGCATGTCGCCGAGAATGAGCACGTCGTAACTGAAGAACTCGCTGCGAGGCAACGCCAGGGTTTCCAAGAACAGCGGGTTTTGGCGTCGCACGCTCAAATCGGCCGAGCGCAGGTACGTCCGAAATCCCTGTTCACCGACCAGCCGATCACGGTGGAACACCTCTTTGACGAATCGCCATTCCCAAGTCGGTTCGTATTCGGCGAATAAGAGGCGAAGATAGTATTCGCGTACGTAATTGTCGCGCACACTGCGATTGTTTTCGACGACCGTTTCGCCGGGTAGCGGATCGACTTGCGCGATGAATTCAAAGTGGCCGGCTTCGTGCGGTTCGATGGGCAGCGTAACGTCGACCGACGGTGCGTCCAAGACGACCGTCCGCTCGCCGAGCGGCGTTTCGGAGGCGGTGACCGTCGGATCGGCGGAAACGCGCCGTGCGGCGAAGGCGACTCGTACGGTTTGTCCGTCATAGCCTTCGTGACGCACCACGGCGGTCAAGACCGACCGCTCGTCTTTTTTCAACAGCGGCGGCAACTGGAGCTCGACGGCGATATCTGCGGTCACGGCGGGCCCCAGCCCGACCGTAAAAAGAGGAACGCCGAGCGTTTCGGCCGCCTGCAGCGGCGGAGGACCGGCGTTTTGGTTGAAGTCGCTAAGAATGACCACCGCTCCCAGGTTCACACCTGCGCGGCGTCGCGCGAGGTCGGCCAAGG
>CAYVVR010000400.1:0-4298 GCA_964454655.1 uncultured Planctomycetaceae bacterium
TCGCCGTGGAAAATTTGGCACGCGGTGAGCTGGAAATGCAAGATCTCGCCGTGACCGGCGAAACGTCGGCCGTCGGTGTACCCTTGAAGAATCTGCGACTGGGCAAGGGAGTGCGTGTCGGGTCGATCTATCGCGACGGCGAGTTGTTCATCGCCTCGGCCGACGACGAGATTCTTGTCGGTGATCGCATCACGCTGTTGGGAAAGCCCGAGAATCTTGATCGAGCCAAATCGCTATTCGAAGTCGAGCCGCCGCAGAAGCTGGGTATCGTCATCGCCGGGGGAGGAGAGACGGGATTCCATCTTGCTCGGTTGTTGGACGGCCCGAGGCAGACGGTCGTCATCATGGAATCGGATCGCGGCCGGTGTGATTTCTTGGCGGCCCATCTCGAATATGCCACCGTGGTACATACCGATGTCCGACGCCGCGTCTCACTGGAGGAAGAGCGAGTCGGTAGCGCCGATATTTTCGTCGCTTGTACCGGCGACGACGAAAACAACATCGTGGCTTGCGTCGAGGCGAAAGAACTGGGTGCGAAACGTGTCGCCGCCGTCGTAGAGCGACCCGATTACGGGGCGATCTTGAGCAAGCTGGGAATCGATCACGTCGTCAGCCCGCGTCGCGTGGTCGCTCGCGAGATCGAGGCGTTCCTGAACCCGGGCGTCGTCGTTTCGCGACGTAGGCTGATGGAAGGCACCGACATTGAAATCGTCGAGTTGGAAGTGCTCGAAGGGGCGGCCGCGACCGAGCACGTACTGGCTGCTGTACCGTTCCCCGATCAATGCTTGATCGCGGCGATCATTCGAGAAGGATACGCCTTTCTGCCGGGGGCCGATGATCGATTGGAACCCGGCGATATCGCCGTCGCCTTGGCCCATGAATCTGTGGTCGACGAACTTGCCGAACTGATGTCGGGCGGCGCCGGATGACCCGCCTGCCGCGATCGTCCGCGATTTTTCCGGTACGACCATGAACGAAAACGTCATCTACTTGAACAATGCGGCGACGTCGTTTCCTAAGCCCGAGTCGGTTTACGACGCGGTCGATCGGACGCAACGAGAGTTCGGCGCACCGGGCCGTGGGAGCGGATTGCCCATCGACACGGTCATCCGAAAGCTTCGTCGCGACTTGGCCGAGTTCATCGGCGGCGGCGACGGTTCGATCGTGTTTACCTTCAACGGCACCGATGCCTTGAACACGGCGATCCGTGGGGCCGTGCGGCCGGGAGACCACGTGGTCACGACGGCGACCGAACACAACAGCGTGTTGCGTCCGCTGCGCTGGTTGGAGGAAGCGTACGGGGTGCGCGTGACTCGCGTACCGTGCGATGCGGTGGGGCGGGTGGCCGTCGAATCGGTGTTGGAGGCCGTTTCGTCCGAGACGAAACTCGTCGTCCTCAATCATGCCTCGAACGTGACCGGCACGATTCAGCCGATCGAAGCGATCTGCGAGAAGCTACGTCGGCTCCCGAACGGTCGGGATGTTCTCATTTTGCTCGATGCGGCGCAATCGCTGGGACACGTGCCGATCGACGTTGAGGCATGGCAGATCGACATGCTGGCCTCACCGGGGCATAAGGGGCTTCTCGGCCCACTGGGAACCGGCTTCTTATACTTGCGACCGGGGATCAAGGATCGCATCGTCCCGCTGCGTTTCGGTGGGACGGGAACGCACAGTGATGAAGATCGTCAACCGACGACGTTGCCCGACCGATACGAATCGGGCACGCTCAATGCGCCAGGATTGGCCGGATTGGCAGCGGGCCTGGACTACGTTCAGAAGCGAGGACCGGATGCAATCGAATCGCATGAGCGGCGTTTGACGGCGCGATTTCTCGAAGGAGTCGCGACGATCGCGGGAGTTTCCGTTGTCGGGCCGACCGACACGACCGATCGGACGGCGGTCGTGAGCGTAGTCGTCCAAGGATACGGCCCGGACGAAGTCGCAGGATTGCTGTCGTCGCACTTCCGAATCGCCGTGCGTTCGGGCGTGCATTGCGCTCCGCTGATCCACCCGTTTCTGGGGACCGACAAAGCGGGAACGGTGCGGTTCAGTTTCGGTCCCTTCAACGACGACGAGCAAATCGACGCGGCCGTCGAAGCGTTGCGGCAAATTGCCGGTCACGCGCCGTAGTCCCAGCCGTGTCATTGCCTATCTTGCAAGTTTCTAGCGCCCGCAACGGTCGCGTAAGCATCACGGCCGAAATTGGCTCTTCGCGCGGAATGTGTGTTTTTGACAGGAGGAATTGACTTTTTCCGGTGGGGACGTACTATTCTTCCAACCACTTGATATTTGGAAGGGCAGGACCGAAGCGGACCCGAGGCTCCGTTCTCAACTGCCCATTCGGGGATTTCGATGTCACGAAATGCGTTCAAGGAACATCGATGAGCGTTACATTGACGGAAAAGGCTCTCGGGGAAGTCAAGCGATTGCTTCAAGAGAACGATTTGCCCGAGTCGACCGTGTTGCGGGTGGCAATCCTCAGCGGCGGTTGCAGCGGGTTTGAATACTCGTTGCTGTTCGACGAATCGGCAGATGCCGAAGAAGACGTGCTTTCCGAACAGGATGGTGTTCGGATTGCCGTATCGCGAGAACACTTGCAGTTTCTCGACGGGACGGTGATCGATTATCACGATTCGCTCATGAAACGGGGGTTCGTTTTCAACAACCCGATGGCCGTGCGAACCTGCGGCTGCGGATCGTCGTTCGGGGTGGCCAAAGGTGCGCCCTCGCAATCGCAAACCGGTGGTTCGTGTTGCGGTAATTGATCGCCGCGCGTACCGCCGAGCTACAGAAATACCGTTTCGCGTCAGCGGTGGGTGGGTACCGCACGGCCTGCCCGCCGCGTCTTTTTTTCTTGGTAGGGCGTCAATCGGGAAACCGGGCGGAACGCAAACTTCGCCCGAACGTAGGACAGCGTCCCGCCGTCGGCCTCGTCGTTTTCGCCGGTGAAGCGTTTAGGTCTCCCACGCCGGTTCGGGTACTGCGATGCGTCGCATTCCTTCATCGGTTACGACGTCGACTTCCGGCGGTGTGGGGACGTCGCGGTTGGTGAATCGAATCGCCAGTCGTCCGCCTTCGGTCAACGTGTCTTCGTCCGTCTTGCCGATCGCCAAGACGTACGGGCCCATGAAATTACCCGGCAAGATCAGTGCGCAATCGGAGCGACGTCGGCGCCGGAACAGGATTTCCAGTCGCTTGTTTTCTTTGGCGTCGCGTCCGATAACGAATTTGACCGAAGGATCTTTGCGGAGGTGCCGGCCGACCATCAGCACTTCGCCGTCCCAAAGTGTCGCGTGGCGATCATGCGCAAAAAGGTCGTGAATGCGCGGCGCGAAAGAGGCTTCGGTCAACACGCATCCCGGCGAGGCGTCGGGGACTCGCTTCAAGCCGAGTTTCTTTGCCAATTCGATTTGTGACTTGCGACTTCGGCCGCTGAAATCGTACAGCTTGCTTCGATCGATGATGCCTTCCTGCTCGGGGATCGTCGGCGGAAGACGCTTGGCCGAAAGCGGACGCAGGAGGCGTCCTTCCAGGCCGGCCTGTGCGGCAACCAAGCCCATGTCGCGGAACTTTTGGCTCATCGGGCGTTGGCCGACGACCTCACCCGTTGCGACGACGCACGCTCCGTATTGCTCCATCAATTTTTTGGCCAGGCTCAAGTAGTACGAGCGACAATCCAGGCATGGGTTGGCGCCCTTGCCGTATCCGTGTTTCGGATTGCGCAAGACTTCCATGTACTCATCGCCGACGTAGTGAGCGATGAGCGGCACACCCAGGTCGGCCGCCGCCCGCATGGCTCCCTTGGACGTTCCGTTGAAGGGCATGCGGAAATTGAACCCGATCACGTCGAGCCCTTGGAGCTGGAGAATGCGCGCCGCGAGCATGCTGTCCAATCCGCCCGACATCAAAACGATCGCACGTGCCATCGTGATCCTCGTTTTCTTTCGCCTAGGGAAACAACCATCCGGTGATCGGTGCGAAACCGATCATTCTTCCAATTCGTTTTTGTCCACTCCCGGAGGTGTTTCGTTGTTTGTGTGTGGGGGCGACTGTTCGTGTGGGGGCGCTTCGGTTGCCGCCGAATCGCACGTTGTTTCCGATTCGACCGCTTTGCCGCTTTCTGCCATCAGGATGTTCCAGGCATTGCAAGCCGCCTGTTGTTCGGCTTCTTTCTTGTTTTTCCCCCACGCTGCCGGAAAGCGACGTGTGCCGATTTGTGCGGCAATCTGGAAACTCTTGTTGTGATCCGGACCTTTTTCGTCGAGCACCAAGTACGCCGGAGTCGTCCCGTACTC
>CAYVVR010000401.1:0-4286 GCA_964454655.1 uncultured Planctomycetaceae bacterium
CTCGGTTGTCGTTTCCCGGCCCGACAGCGTATAGTGGCGATTGTCGTCGGAAGATGTTTCGGGGCCCCAAGGCTCTGGCGAGTAAGGTTTTGCGGTGATTTCGACAGAATCGGAGAACCCGTCCGGCAGTTTCGCCCTCTTGGATTGCAGAGATGAGGGGGAATGTCCCTCGCGGGTGGTGTGGATGACTGCCGAGGATGCGAGGGCTGGGCAAAAAGTCGGTCGAACATGAGTTGAATTCGGGAGAGGAGACGTGGAAGCGGAATCGGTAGTCGAGACGGGAAATCGGACGCGGTTGAGTCGTCGTGCGTCTTGGGCGGGCGGAGAACCGATCGCCAACATCTTGATGGCGAAGGCTTTGGCCAACCCCGATATCGTCTCGCTTGCCGCCGGTTTCGTCGATCAGCAATCGTTGCCCGTCGAACCCACGAAGAAAGCGCTCGACCACCTGTTTGCCGATCGAACCGCTGCGTTGGCGGCGCTTCAGTACGGTACGACGATCGGCTATCCCCCCCTGCGCGAGGTGATCGCGGCACGAATGGCGGAAGCCGACCGGTCGCGGCCGATCGATCCGGATCGAATCGTTGTGACGGCCGGCAGCAACCAGTTGCTGTATCTGGTGGCCGATTCCATTTTGGATCCTGGCGACATCGTCATTTGCGGGGCACCGACGTATTTCGTCTTTTTGGGGACATTGCAAAACCTCGGGGCGAGAGCCGTGGGGGTGGCGTGTGACGACGAAGGCATCATCCCCGAGGCCGTGGAGTCGCAGCTTGCCCATCTTGCCGCACGTGGCGAATCTGCCCGAGTGAAGGCAATTTACGTCACGACCTATTTTGACAATCCCAGCGGTTCGACCGTTTCGGCCGACAGGCGGGCGAAACTGGTCGAGATCGCCAAACGGTACTCGAAAGAGCACACGATTTACGTGTTGGAGGACATGGCCTATCGCGAGCTGCGCTACTACGGCGACGATGTTCCGTCGCTGTACAGTTTCGACGCGGAGCGTACGCACGTGGTCGCGGCGGGGACGTTTTCGAAGTCGTTCTCGCCGGGGATTCGAGTCGGTTGGGGTATTTTGCCCGACGCGTTGATGGAACCGGTTCTGAGTCTCAAAGGCAATATCGATTTTGGGTCGCCCAACTGGAATCAGACGTTGATGCATCTGGTCGTCGCCCACGGATGGTTCGACGAGCATCTTGAAAAATTGCGGGCGACCTACCGCACGAAAATCGACACGATGCTGGAAGCGGTCGACCGACACATCGCACCGGTGGCGCCGGTGCATTCGATCCGTCCGACGGGGGGGCTTTACGTATGGTTGACCCTTCCCGAGGGGATCGACACCGGTGTCGAAAGCCCCCTCTTTCAGGCGGCCGTCGAGGAAGGCGTTCTTTACGTGCCGGGCGGATATTGCTACCCTGCCGAAGGGTGTCCTGCGGCCCGAAATACTCTACGGTTGACCATCGGTATGCCCGACTGCGAGGCGATCGAGCGAGGTACGGCCGCCTTGGGAAGGGCTTTGCAGCGGGTGCTGTGAACCGCGGATGTTCTTTGTCGGCAATGCCCTGGTGCAACGTTCTCACGGATGAGACATGAAGATCATCGACCGGTACGTCGTCAAGCAGTTTCTCCAATCGTTGGCGATCTGCCTGTTGTGCCTGGTCGGGCTGTACGTGGTGTTCGACGTTTTCAGCAACATCGACGAAATCGTTCGCGTTGCCGAAAAACACGACGGTGTGCTCGGGATCTTGGTGCGTCACTACGTGCCGCACTCGCTGGTGTTTTACGATCGCCTGTCGGGCATGCTCATCCTCGTGGCGGCCATGTTCACCACGGTGTTGATGCAGCGCCACAACGAAATGACCGCGTTGTTGGCGGCGGGGGTTTCGCGCTCCCGCGTCGTCAAGCCGGTGATTGTCGCCGCGATCGCTGTGGTTTTGGCGACTGCCCTGTCGCGCGAGCTGGTGATTCCGAACTTTCGGGAAGACCTGGCGCGTTCCACCAAGGATCTCACCGGGGAAAAAGGGACCGAGCTGCAACCGCGATACGACAACGTCACCGATGTTTTGATTCGCGGTCGGCGAGCCTTTCCTGCACAACGGCGCATTGCGGAACCGAACTTTCGGCTTCCGGCGTCGCTGAGCGATTTCGACAACGAGTTGGTGGCGGTCGATGCGTATTATCTTCCGCCCGAAGGCGATCGACCCGGCGGTTATCTGCTCGATCAGGTGATTCGACCCGTCGAAATCGTCGATAAACCGTCGTTGACGGTCGACGGACGGCCGATCGTGATCACCCCGGTCGATGCTCCGTGGCTCGAAAAGGACCAGGTGTTCGTTGTCAGCAGCATCGAGTTCGACGTTCTAGCCGGGGGGCGGGAATGGCGGGAGTATTCGTCGACCTGGACGCTGATCCGCGGATTGCACAATCCGGCCCTCGACTTGGGTGCCGATGTCCGTGTTGCCGTCCATCGACGCATCGTGCAGCCGCTTCTCGATATCAATCTCTTGTTCCTGGGGCTGCCCTTGGTCTTGCGACGTGAGCAGAAGAACGTCTTTGTTGCAATCGGCCTGGGCGGCCTGGTAGTCGCCGTGTTTACGTTGGTCGTGTTGGGCTTTCAATACCTTGGTGAGACGTACACGATCGGGACGGCGACCGCGGCGTGGGGACCTCTGTTCGTCGGCGTGCCCGCTTCGATCGCCTTGGTCGATTGGTTGTGGGATTGAGTCGCCCTGAAAAGCGGCACCGCACACGTATGGCTGAGAGCGAACGCGGCGTTGTCGGTGGTGCCGTTGATGAGTGATTCAATCGGCGGAGCACAGGTGACGCATCCGCGGACCGACGGCTCGCCGATAGAGAATTGCAAAGGCGTCGACGGCGTTGCAACCGTCGAGTTCGGGATCGACCGGCAGCGGGACGTGGTGGCGATTCCGGCCCTCTTTCCAGGCTTCAAGCACGATTCGGCGGAGTGCCGTCGGGCGATTCGGGAGGAAGGTTCGCACGTGCTCTCCCCCATATTCGGCGGCAATGCCGCCGGCCGGCGCAACGACGGGAACGCCGTGCGCCATGGCCCGGAAGGCCCAGTGCTCGTGGCGCATGCCGGGTTCGAGCACGACCAAGGCCCCGGCCGAGTGAATGGCCGATTCGAGAATCGAGTCGGTCAAATCGTCGGGTTCGACGACCGTCACCAACGGTCCGAGCGATTGCAACACCTCACGACTGCGGCGTTTGTCGGAACGATCGGGCGACGCGACAAGCACGACCGGCACGCGCGTACCCAACATGGCTTTCAGCAGACAGCGCAACTGCGGGCCCACCTGCGGAACGAAGCACAGCACGTAACCGTCCACGCCGTACTGAACATGAAACGGCAATTCGAACGGCAACAAGGGGGCCGGAGGGAGTACCGGCGGCGGTAGCACCATCATCTTGCGCCACGGTACTTGAAAACGCCGACGGTAGGCTTCCGATTCGGCCTGAGAAAACACACCGACGACCGCCGCTTGGCGCATCGTACGGCCTGCCAAGGATCGGCGCGGCAATCCCAAGCGATGCAAAACGGCTTCGAGCCCGACGGCGATCCGTTCCCGCCACGGAACCGACGCGTTCGCACATCGTCCGACGAACCAGTCGCATGGTGTCACGATGGTGGGTATGTCGTTCTTGACGGCTCGGTGCTGCACCGCCGCCACGTGGGGCGAGGTGCCCAACAGGTGCAAACAGTCGATTTCTTCATGTTCGAGGCGACCTTCGTTGCAGTCGATGAGCACGATACCCTTGCGGGCCAATTGTTCACGCAACGGAGGCGAGAATAGACCTCGCACCGAGTCGCTTACATGGTTTTCGCCGACGATTCCGACTCGCACACAAACTGGGGAGAACGCCCCAAGCGACGATTCGATCGAGGTGTCGAATTGCGGTTGCGAATATTTTTCCGGTTCCATCCGGATTCGGCCTTCCTTGGCTGAAGTCTGACTCCCGGTTGTCGCATCCTGATGCCGCAAGATGCCGCGTTGCGATCGGCTCAAAGTGCGGCATTCGTGTTCGGCCGCAAGGCCCGTTTCGGCCGTGATCGGCGATGCCATGTATAGGGAATGCTCGGCCTGTCGGTCAAGACGAGTCGTGCCGCAATTGCTTGCCCCGCGGTCGGCTGCGGGGTATTCTGATCGGCACATGGACGGAGGTTGTGCACCGCGTATTTTTCGGGGAGCCGTGCGACACCCTGTCGAACCACTTGCCCGCCCGTTCGGTCGGCTCCCGTTCGCCTCTTTCCTTTGCAATCA
>CAYVVR010000402.1:0-4276 GCA_964454655.1 uncultured Planctomycetaceae bacterium
CAATCGAACCCTCTGTTGTTGTTTTTCTTGGCGGCGATGAGTGTGATGGTGTCGATTCTGTTGCTGTTCGTCGACGTGCAACCGGGCGGCAGCAACGTCTCGGCCAAAGACCAGGCGAGGCGCATCATCGCCGAAGAATACTACACCAACCTCAATCCCGATGAGCCGTTGGAGCCTTATCAGGTATACTTGCGGGAAGCGGAATGGGCCCATTCTCGCGGCGACACCCGCACCGAACGGGAAATGTACCGCCGCGTGCTGCGTCTGCTGTTTGCCGAGTCGGACAGCTTTCGCGGTTTGACGGGTAGCCGAGAACGCGACAAGCGGCTCGAAGAACAAATTCGCATCCTGTTGCAACCATGACGGCAGAAGGAAGGCGTTCCCTCATCGCCGGTAGGGGAGGGGGCCGCTTCCGGAATTGCGATCCCAAGTCAACGCCAGCGAGAGGGTGATGCAATCGACCGCACGCTACGAAATCGTCGCAGAAATCGCCACCGGCGACTTTGCCACGGTCTACAAGGCACGCGACCGCGAACTGGGCCGTGAAGTCGCCGTCAAGGAAATCCACCGCCATTTTCGCAGCGATCCGGAAAAACTCGAACGATACTGGCGCGAGGCGCAGCTTCTCGCATCGCTTCAACATCCGCACATCGTCACCATCTACGATATCGACCGAAGACGCGGCTGGATCATCTTGGAGTTGATGCGGGGCAATCTCCAACGCAGCGTCGAAACCGGCCCGATCGACCTCGATTTTCTGCGCGACGTGCTGTCGGGAACGCTCCAGGCCTTGGAATTTCTTCACGCCAACGGCGTCATCCACGGCGACATCAAACCCAGCAATCTGCTCTTGGACGCCCAAGGGCGAGTCAAGCTCGGCGATTTCGGATTGGCGCGTCGCGCCACCGACGCCTCGGGAAGTTTGCTCAAAGGCACGACCAAGTACATGGCTCCCGAGCTGATCTCCGACCAGTTCGGCGCCGTCGGGCCGGCCAGCGATCTATACTCGCTGGGCTTTACCGCCTACGAACTGATGTGCGGCCCCGACTTTGAACTGCTGTTCCCCAGCTTGGGCGCCTTCGGCCGCGATCAACAGGTCGCCTGGATGATGTGGCATTCGGCGGCCGATCAACGCCTTCCGAAGGTCGATCAGGTACTGGAAGGCGTACCGCCCGATATCGCGGCCGTCGTCGACGGACTCGTCGAAAAGGACCAATCGAAGCGAATTTCGTCGGCTCGCGAAGCCCTGCGGATGCTGCCGTCGGCACGCGGTGAAGTCGTCCCCCCGCCGCCGGTCGACGAGGAAGAAGAGGCTGCCAAGGCAGCCGAAGCCGAACGCAAGAAGAAACGCAACAAGCGAATCCTGTTGGCGATCGCGTCCGTCTGTTCGCTGTTGTTGTGCGTCTTGATGCTGCTTCCACCGGCCGAACCGCCGAAACCGGTTGCCCCGCCGCCTCCGCCGTCGGGCGTCATCCGCAACTTGTTCCTCGACGAGCGTTTGTTGGTCATCAACACCGACGAAGGCGAGCCGGTCGAAATCACGATCAAACCGTCCGACGAAGTCTTCATCAACGGGGAGAAGCATCTCTTACGCGATCTGCAACCGGGAGATCGGATCACCGTTGAAAGCTACCTCGACTCGCAAGGGATGCGGATACAGCGGCTCGACGTGATTCGGGCAGAAACGATCACTGGAAACGTGCAAGCGGTATCGTTGGCCGATGGAACGCTGACCGTACTAGGCAGCGACGGCAAGACGACCGTCACCGCGGTCGTCCCCCAAGATGTCCCCATCCGCTTCAACGATCAGGCAACCATCGACGGACGCACCGTCTCGATTTCCGATATCAAACCCGAAGATCGCATCCAACTGGACTACATCGGCGAAGGCGAAGGATTTCGAGCGGTCGCGTTGAGCGTCTACCGCCAGGTCACGCTCGAAGGCGTCGTCCGCAACATCGACGCCGAAAAGAACGAACTGACGGTCGAACGAACCGACAACGGTCAACTGGCAAGTTACCCGATCGCCGAAGACTGCACCGTTACCCTCAACGACCGCACGCACATCAACGAGCAGTTGCTTTCCCCCGCCGACATCCGTCCCGGCGACCGCGTGACCGTGATCGTCGATACCCAGATTCGTCGCGTCGATGCGTACCGCATCGTGGGGCAAGCCGGTACGATCCAGCAAATCGACTACGCGGGTCGAACGATCGGCGTTGCGCTAACCGGCGACTCGCAAGTTTCCCGATTTCTAGTAGGGCCCGAATGCGAAATTTCACTGGCTGGAGAGCCTGCCTCTTTGGACGAACTCCGTACCGGTGATCGGGTCGATATCACCCACGATCGCCCCGGAGAAAGAATTCCGCAGGCGATGCGTATCGAGGCGACCCGACCGGCGAAGGCGGATCGCTGGGCCGTCCTCGTCGCCGTCGATGCGTTCGACGACGCCACGATTCCCCCGTGCCCACACGCTCAGGCGGATGGAAACGCCCTGTACGATGCGCTGTTGAAACGCTACGCCGTACCGCGATCCCAAGCGTTGAAGCTGGACGATCCCAGCCGCGTACGGCTGACCCAGGGGTTGTCGAACCTTCTCAAGGCGATTCCGCCCGACGGGCAACTGGTTGTTTTCATCGCCGGTCGCGGTGGACAAGTCGACGGCCAAGTCTATTTGGCCGCCAAAGACACCGACCGTACCAACCCGGAAGCCACCGGTGTCGCTCTGCAATGGATACTCGACCAACTGGAAGCCTGTCCGGCGAAGAGCAAATTGCTTTTGTTCGATGTCGACGGCTGGGAACAAACAGCCGGCTCGGCGGCCGCAATGTTGGCCACGGTGAAAGGGCCGCCCGGCATGGCGCCGTTCCGCACGGTTACCGTCATCGCAGGCACGAATGACGATCAACACCCTGTTTCCCTGGATTCGGGACGATGCGCCTTCGGCGAAGCGTTGGTCTCGGCATTTCGCGGTGCCGCCGATGCCGACCGCGACGGACGTCTCGAACCGACCGAGTTGTTCGCTTACTTGAAACTCGAGACGCCCCGGCTCGCCCAAGCGAGCGCGGGTATGCAAACGCCGGAAATCTTCCTGCCCGACAATCGCCCGCCGCGGCTGAGCAATCAGGCGAAACAGGCAATCATGCGGCTGGCCGCATTGGTGGCCCAAAGCAAGCCCGACCTGACCGAAGGACAACGCGTGTACCGCGAAGCGAAAACAGCCGCCGGCGGAGAACCCGAACCCGAACTTCTCTATGGTCTGCTTTTGCTGCGGGCGAAGGAATCGCGGGAAGGAATTGCCTTCCTGGAACAACTGAAAATGGCTCAACCTGCCGATCCGATTCCTTATGCCGGGTTGGCGTGGTTTCACATGTCACGCCGCGACTACCCGCAAGCCATGGATGAACTGCTTGCCATGGTGCGTCAATTGCCGGCAGCCGATGACGATGGAACGCTAAGTGCTGAAGCACGTCAGAAGCTGTTCTACTGGATCGGGCAGCTTCGCGAATACGCAGTCTTGACGAGCGAATCATCGACCATCGAAAAGGCCGCCGCTCAATTGGACGAAGCGGCCGCCGCCTACGCCGAAGACGCGAAGCAAGCCTACGAACAAGGCCGCAAGCAGTCGGCGTCGATCGCGGCTGCCTTCGATGCCCAAATCGCGAAAGCGCCGAACCACGCCGCGGCCGTCAAACTCCAATACGACCGGCGTCAGTTATCACGCTACGTCGAATTCCCGTTCGATGATTTGATCCAAACCGCCTTGGCGAACTTGAACCGGTAGCGCGAATCGCGGGAGGGAGCCCCCGACGATTTGCCGCTCGGCGCGATGGCCGACGGAACGTCGGCAAAAGAAAAATGGGGTCTTCGACCAGCCGCCTCCACAGCGGCTCAACCGAGCGACAAGGGCAAGGGAATCACTCGGCACCGACCGTCGAAGACCCCACGGGCCAGCATCGGAGAGGTACGCCCTCTCCGATCCTTCGTATTGAGCACATCGCGTGCCGAACTTTTGCCGGTCGCAAACACAATTCCACAACCTATTGGTAATACACAACTTACGCAAAAAAAGACAACCACAAGCCGACGAGAACTAAACAGACACCCCCTGCACGGGTGATTCTTTTTTCGTCACAAAAACAGGCGTTGTGTATCAAAACGACACACTTGTGAGACGCGACCGAAGCCTCACATCCGAGGTGTTGCAAAATAATACACTTGCGATCGGAACCTTGTGGTCGCAGTGGAAACCGGACGCATGACCAACGACACGATC
>CAYVVR010000403.1:0-1136 GCA_964454655.1 uncultured Planctomycetaceae bacterium
CTCCGACACTTCCCGGTCGACCGGCCGCGTGTGGTCGGTGATCGTGCTACCAGGGCTCATCGTCGGCCTGTTCGTCGCCGGCTACGTCCTGCTTCGGCAACATCGCTATCCGCAAGAAGGCCTCGATCGACTGCTGGCCGTTTTGGAAGACGACCACGGTCCCCGAACCGAAGCTGCCGTCGAGCTGCGTTTCCAGTTACTACAGTTTGCCGGTAACGTCTCCGAAAAACAGAGCGAACGAATCCTAACCGTCGCCGAACGCGAATTGCAGGAAGCCGACACGGGCGACAAGACGCGTATCCTTACGGCGGCCTATCTGTGCCGGGCGTTGGGAGCCCTCGGCCCCGAGGCAATCGGCGTGCTGGTCGACGCTTCGCAAGAACATCGCGACGCGCCCGACGCGACCGCGTTCTCGGCCGTGCGCGCGGCGGCACTCGCTTCGTTGGCCGAGATCCTGTCGCGACAATCGGCCATCGCCTCGGAACCACCGCCACCCTTGGAATCGGCCTTGCTCGAAGCGGCCCACGATCCCGATGCACAAGTTCGATCGGTCGCCGCATTCGCATTGGGGCTGATCGACGGTGAAACGGTCGCCGCCACGCTGGAGAACTTGCTACACGACGCCGACCGGTTGGTTCGCTACAACGCCGCCGCCGCGTTGGCCCGACGCGGCGATCGACGCGCCGTGCCCGTGTTGTGCGACATGCTCAGGCACTCCGGCGGGCTCACCCATTCAAGGCAACCAGCGACTTCGGAACAAGATGCACCAACGGACGCCGCCTTCGATTCGGCATCGCTGCAAACGTTGGTGACGGCGAACGCGTTGCGTGCGGTCGAGCTGCTACTCGACGCCCAGAAGGCACCATCCGACGACAACGATTTCCCTTCACCTGCGCAGCCGTTGACCGAAGCCGACCGCGAAGAACTTCGCAAGGCCCTCGAGACCGCGGCAAAAGGGCAGGACGGCGAGACGGCCGAGCGTGCCCGCCGCCTACTCGGCCGACTCGGTAGCCGGCACTGATGCGTTTCCATCGGCATCGGAAGCGTCGGCGTCGTCGGTGACGATCGTCGCATTCCCGTCGAAGCCGATATCGGCGGGCTCCCGTCCGGTGATCTGTCCGCCGTCGTGGACGCCG
>CAYVVR010000403.1:1146-4270 GCA_964454655.1 uncultured Planctomycetaceae bacterium
TTGGGGCCGACGGAGTACACAAGCCAATCGTCGCCGCTCCGAACGACGATCATATCGCCGCCGCTGAAAGGATCCGTCACGGCTTCGTTCGGCACCCCCAGTTGCAGCATCATGGCCCGCTCGACCTTGCCGGATTGCTGCTTCGCATCGGCCGACTGGTGCATGGCCAACAAGATCCTCGCTGCGTGGGCAAGCGCTTCGACGCGGAAGGCGTGCTCGGCGGCCGTTTCGTAGGCGGGCATCGTGATTTTGGCGAAGTCCTGATCCTCGGGCAAACTGTCGACCAATTGCATCGTCGCCAACGATTGGTAGTCGCCGCGTTCGACTTCTGCAACGAATTCATCGACCAGCTTCAAAAAGGCGATCTGATAACGCAGCCGCGTCGTTTCGTCGAGCCACGATTCATCCTCTCGACCGTGTTGCAGCATGCTCCAACCGATGACGCGATCGGCTTTTGCCGCGGCGATGAACGCCTTGCGAGGCTCTACTCGAGCAAGCGTCTGATCGATCTCGACAGCCAATTCCTCGGGAATCGGATCATGCCCCAACCCCAGGGCGATATACCGTATCGCCACCTCTTGGGCAGCCACGGCGTTCAGGTATCCCATCAAGCCGGGTTGATCGGCGGCAGCCGTCGCGATCTTCAACAGATCGAGGGCCGCTTGCAGGCCTTCTTCACGTTCGCCGATGTTGTAGTGATAAATCGCCAACGCCCGAGCATAGCGAGCCGCGTTCCGCAGCAATTGCCCGGAACCGACACAATGTTGGAGAAAGTCGACCGTCCTTCCGTCGTAAGGCAGATCGGCTCGATAGTCGCGGCAAGCGGCCGCCCGGGCGAAAGCCTTACGCAAGTCGCCGCTGCCGGCGAATAACGGCGGCCAGGCCTTTCGGCCGTAGTCGGTCAAACGATCGTCTTCGATCGGGGCGGGCGCATAGGAGTTTTCGAGCTTGCCCAACAACCCCGACAATGGTTGTTCGTTTTGCTTGAGGATGAACCAGGCGTTTTCTTCGTCGGGCACCGGCGGAGGTGCCAGATCGGCCAGCGTCATCGGTTCGCCCGACGCTTCCCACTGCTGCTTGAGCTGCGCCAATTCGTCGACGGTCGATTTTCGCCACGCAAAAGCCGACACACCAACAGCCAACGCCAGGCCGATTAATACCGCCGCCACAAAAACGATGAGGCGAATCCGCGACGTTTTCTTGTTCTTATTTTCGACGGCAGAACTATCGGCCTTCGCATCATTGCGATCGGAGGCTGCATCACGACTCATGATCGTGTCCTTCCGCGATTGGTTCGAGAAGACGATTTGAATATAGGTTTCGTAACGTATGAATTCGAACGCCCCTCGGATTCCGAGAGGGTTCCAGTGATTCTTGAAGAGAGTCTGCCCCCGTCCAATCGCGCTGCCGGTTCCATTTGCGTCCCGGCACCATGGCAGAATAGCCTAGCTCGACAGGGTGCAACAACCCCCTTGTCAGGGCAACCCACAACCCACATCCCCCACCTCTCGGTGAGGGAGCCGACGTCAGCTTGGTTCGACTTCCAATCGTTCTTCCACGCTGCCGTCGCCATAGAAGCGACCGAACAGCGTCTCAGAAACCAAGTTATGCCCCAACACCGTACGATTGGCGGGCGCATCGAGAGACCGATACAGCAACCACTGGCGGTCCCCCAGTTGGACGCGATAGCCGACGGCCCGATCAACAGGAAGAGCCGTCAAGCGCTCGGCTACCGTCAAGGTACGCCAAGTCAGGGAAACTCCCCGCCACGAACCGCGTTGCCACGCCCCGAATAGCGGAGCGAACAGCCCTTTGCCTCGGGCGTGCTGCCGCAACACCAATTGCCGATCGACCACCTCGCACGTTCCGCGGATCGGCACTTCGTCGGATTCGATTCGCCATTCGTTCAACGCCAGCGGAAGAATCACCAACTCGCCGTCGCCCCGCCGAAAAGACAGTTCGCGATATTTTTTCGAGGTGCGAACGACAGGACGTTTCGCATCGGCCAAGGGAAGCGAGGCACGATAATCCCACGTTCCCGCATCGGAAGACAACACCGCATCGGCCAGCAGGAACACGCCGTCTCGCAGGTCGACCGCGATATGCCGCTGAATACGCGTCGACTCGGTACACGCCAGTTCCAGCTCCTGGTATTCCATTCCGTCTTCGGCAAAGCGGCACACTTCTTCCCACTCACCCTCGGGAACGACCGGTACGCCGTCCTTCTGCAACTCGATTTGCCAAGGTCCCTGGAAGAAAAGCCTGTCGTCGACGGTCAACTCGAATTCCGTGCGGGCGCCGGGAAACACCCAAGCCGCTCTGACCGGCGGGGTGGATTGCGATCCGACGATCGTGACGCCCAATTCTTCCCACGATACGGCCTTTCGCCTAGCCGATTTCTCTGCCTTGTCGTTCTTTCCGGCCGCCTCGACGCGCCCCAGCACGCCGTCGAGCCACTCGCCGAGCATTTGCCACCGACGGCGCGACAGATCAACGAACGGGGGCCGCGTCGCCTCCATCGACGTCGCCTGAAGAGCTTCCCGATAACGCGTGATTCGCCCGGCCAACTTGCGACGCGACTTCTTGCTCGCCTCGAGAGCTTCGCCCAACAGCAGGATCCGCCCCCAGGCGGCAAGCAAATCGACCGCTTCGGTAAACGCCTGAGGATGGAGTTTTCGCTTGCCGTCGAACAGCGTGTCGATCTGCGAGCAGGCCGTTTCGAGCAACAAGTCGCCGTCTTCGTCGCCGAATTCGGCGCCCGACAGCAACAGAAGCGCAGGAAGCTCGACGTGCAACCACGCGGCGGTGTTGGTCACGGCAAGGGGAACGTCGCGAACCTTCCACGCCCGATGGGCCATCGTCGCCAAAATTCCCACACTCGTCGGCGACGGTGCATCTTCCTCCCACAACAAGCGGTACAACGTCGCTCGACACGCGCGATACCAGGCCGTCGAGCCTTCTTCGCAACCGTCGACATGGTCGGCCGGACACTTCGCTCGGCCGGGTAAGAACCACAACGTGCTTCGCCCTCCAATCGGATCATTGACCGGCAGCGCGAGGGGCGTTTTCTTCACGATCGCTCGCAGCTTCGCCGGAGGCCGGCGGTCGGCCAAAAGACGACAAG
>CAYVVR010000404.1:0-4246 GCA_964454655.1 uncultured Planctomycetaceae bacterium
TTGGGAAGCAAGGCGGCGATTTCCGAAGGATGCCGCATTTTGGCGACGCTGTACACTTCGACGAACCGGAGCACGTCGCCGGGATACTCTTTCACGATCAGTCCGTGCAGCGCCAGGGCCATGCGTTTGACGTCGACGTACAGCCCGTCGTAGCGCATCGAGCCGCTCATGTCCATAAGGACGACCGTGGCGCACTTCGGCGTGTTTCGCGTGCGGTGAACGAGGATGTCGTCGGGACGAAACCGAATCGGCAAACCGGGCCCCGAGCGAATCATCGCGTTGATCATCGTGCCGGGGATGTCCATCGCCGCGGGCGAATCACCGAACTGGTACGGCACACTGTCGGGGAGTTCGACGGCCCCTTCACCGACGATGGGGCCTTGATGTCTGCCGGAGCGAGCCGCTTGGAGGTCGCTGAAAATGCGATCCAATAACTTCGCTTGAAAGAGCCGGTACGCTTTGGGCGTCAACGCAAAGCCTTCTTTGGTGCGTTCGAGTCCTTGGCGTCGCGCGAGATCGTCCAGCATTTCGCGGATCTGTTCGGTAATGCGGCGAAGCTCTTCAAGTTGTTCCGTTTCGGCGAAACGGGCAAGGGCCTGCATGTCGATGATGGCCGGTTTCGCCTTCTTCCTTGCTTCTTCCAGTTGGGCGATCAACCGATCGATCGTTTCCAATTCTTCTTTGACGGCCAAGGCTCGTTCGACGGAAAGCGGTTCGCGACCGGTGAATGCATATCGCGACGCCAGCAACTCGACCTGGTACAAATTCCCCATGTGTTCGATCAAGCGAGGAAGCCGACGCGAGAATTCGGGGGCGTGACGCTCGGACCGGTACCATAGACGTTCCAAATCGTAGATTTGACGCTCGGCCACGGCTCGGCGAAACGCCTCGCGGAAACGGGCAGGGGGGCGGGCTGCGCGTGCGGCATCCTCAACGCGGCGTGCGGCGTCACGTAACACGCGGTTCGTTTCGTAAGTTGCCAGAATCTTGGCCTTGCGTTCTTTCAGCATGCGCAGCAACGCATCGATGCTCGGCCCCAATCCGGCGATCATGCGCGGATCGAGTTCGATCGCCTCGGCCAGCTCGTCCTCGGTCAGTTCCCGCAGGTCGCCGAACGCCAACAGATGTTCGAAGGCGGGCGTCACGAGGTCGGCGGTCGCTTGTCGCGGACTCGGGATTCGATGGGGATCGTAACGCTGGTAGATGTGGACGACGCCGCCGACGGGAGGACGACGCGACTTGCGCGAATCTCGGTTACCCATCGGAACCCCCCATCGTGTTCTTGTTGCCGCGCCATCTGAAGGAAAAAGTCGAATCGCTAGATTTCGTACACGATCTTGCCGTGACGGGTTACGCGGGAAATACGTTCGGTGGCATACAGCCCGGCCAGGACGAATTCGACGCACGATGCCCGCATCGCCGGGGCGGAAGCCGTGTTGACCTCGAACGCTTTTTCCCAGGCGGGCGGCACACGCTGCAATCGCTCGGCGTAGGCCGACGACGGCAGCAGGTCGCCGACTTCGATCCGCACGCCGCGAGAGAAGATCTCGGCGATTTCGGCCAAGCCGTGCTCATCGACGTACTCATTGAACACGTCGGCGATCGCTTCGGCGATGATCGCCTCGAGCACCTGTCGCTCGTTGAGCTGATGGCTCGACATGAGGTCGAGTTCGAGTTTGCCCAGCGACGACGAAACGATGTGTTCCAAGTCGCTGATTCGCGGCACGGCAGGTTTCTCACCCAGTACGACCGCCCGTTGTCGTGCCGAGGCGACCATCGTGCGGTAATTCGCGATGCTGAAGCGGGCGCTGACTCCCGACTGTTGATCGACGTATTTCGAACGCCTGGCGACGATGCTGATCTGTTCGACGATCTGCTTCATGAAATAGGGCACGACCACCGGGTACTCGCCGCCGAGGTCGAGATTCGCCTCTTGTTCCATGATGCGAATGCCCAAGTCGCGGTCGGTGGGATAATGCGTGTGAATGACCGCCCCGATGCGGTCCTTCAATTGCGGGATCACCTTGCCGCTGCGGTTGTAGGTGGCCGGGTTGGCCGAAAACAGGATCAACAGGTCGAGGTCGAAACGAATCGGGTAGCCGCGGATCTGGACGTCCCGTTCTTCCAGAATGTTGAACAGACCGACTTGAACGGCCTCATCCAATTCCGGCAGCTCGTTGACGGCGAAGATGCCGCGATGCATCCGCGGAATGAGCCCCAGGAACAACGATTCTTCGGCCGACATGCTGGCTCCGGCCGCCAGTTTGGCGGGATCGATCTCACCGATGATGTCGGCGAACTTCGTACCGGGGGCCAGGCGTTCGGCATACCGTTCTTCTCGCGGCCACCACGCGATGGGGATCTTTTCGTCCGGCAATTCGGCGATCAAGCGTTTGCCCCGCGACGTGATCGGACGGAACGGATCCTCGTGGAGCGGGATTTCGGGATCGTCGATGTACGGAATTTCGGGATCCAGAAACCGCACCAGCAAACGCATGAGCCGCGATTTCGCCTGCCCCTTTTCGCCGAGAAAGAGCATGTCGTGGCCGGCGATCAAAGCCAGGTTGATTTCGGGGATGACCGTGTCGTCGTAGCCGAGAATACCCGGAAAGAGTTCTTCTCCGGCGGCCAGGGCGGCAAGTAGGTTGTCCCGGATTTCCTCTTTGACGGTTTTCGATCGCCAACCGCTTTCTTTCAGCTCTTTGAGGTTCGTCGCTTGCGATGTCGTCGTGGCCATACGTCCCTCGTTCCTGTCGGCGATCTTCGATCGCCGTCGTTCGGCGAAGTGGTGGCTCGGTGGGGAAAAATCGACGTCTTCCCCCAATTCTAGCGCCGAGTGTCGGGAAGCCAAGCGACGCGTCGGCAGGCGAAACCGCGGCAATTGGGCACGTCAGGGCGATTGCACGACCTCGCCGCCTCGGCGTGTGCTCAACCCCAAAAAGACGTCGGTGTCGATCGTGTCGGGAACGAAATGAACGGAACCGTCCGCTCGCAGGAAGTTGACTCCCCCCGGATGCTCACTGCCGAAATTGTGGACGAAGTGCTCTTCGTCGACTTCGGAGTTGGGGGGAAAGGCCGCTACGCCTACCACGCGGGCGGGGGCGTGTTCGCCGCCCGAGATCACGCCCACCCACGTCGACGGTGCATGGCGCGAACTGCGCTCACCGACGATCAGCGTGTTGCTCAAGCCGTCGGTGAAATCGGGGAAGGACACCTGGCGATTCAAGAAAAACGTCCCGTCGCCTTGGCAGCCGTTGAACGCGGGACTGTCGGGATCGCACACGGCGTGCAATTCCAACGTGCCGAACATACCGATGTAGTTCGACTTAGGGACCTCTATGGGGAATGAGATGTAAATGCCGGGAACTTCCTCGTGGTGGTCGTGATCTTCGGCAAGGGCGAACGTACGGCGAGATTGATCGAGATCGGAGGGACATCGAAAGGTCGGGATCGGAAGTTTACGCGCATTGCTGTTGATTGGATCCCAAACCGAGACTTCGAAATGGACGTCGTTTTCGTAGGCGTTTCCCTGTTCGATGTAGGGCAGCAACACGGCGCTCCACGCCCAGCCCGGCGAGCCCTGCCAGTGGGCTTGCTTCGTGCCGGGAACGTAGCCGCGCCAACCGGCGGGTAATCCCTTGTGCGCGTCGTGGTACATGTGCATGGCCAGTCCGAGTTGCTTGAGATTGTTGGTGCACGACGCGCGGCGTGCCGCCTCGCGGGCGGCCTGAACGGCGGGAAGAAGTAAGGCGATCAAGATGCCGATAATCGCAATGACGACCAACAGCTCGACCAACGTGAATCCGCGATAGATACGCAGACGGTTTTGGGTATTGTGGGCAAAGTGCATATCTCAGGCTCCAAATTTGTCAGAATCGAAAACGGACGGACGATCGACCGGTGATCGCGCATTCATTTCACGAAGCGAATAGGGATGCTTCGACTGCGCGTCACGGCGAAATAGAGGGGCAAAAGAGATTGACGATCGTCACGCCGCTTGAGGTGGAGCCCGAATACGCCGCGCAAAGAGAACGCCTGAGCGGGGAACCGTCTGGAAGAAAATGAACGATCGGCCGGGGCCGGCTATTTGATCGGCCGTTTCAAAGACTTCGGGCGCGGCCGATGGCGTCCTCTGATATCGGCATACGGGGCAATATGCGTCATCGTGGTCGGCCGCACGCGATTGAGCGGCCCATTGCGGGCACCCCTTCGAATCGCCTGCCGAGAGAACACGCGTTTCGACGGT
>CAYVVR010000405.1:0-245 GCA_964454655.1 uncultured Planctomycetaceae bacterium
CCGTGGGTAAACTCGGATTCCGCGCGATCTATTCCAGTTACAGTCGCTGAGAACACGAGCCAAACCTTAGCATTCATTGATGCTTCGCTATCAGGAATGGGACCATTATTGACATAGTCTACACGGGCCAAACCGTAAGCCACGATCTTCGTGACATCTTGGTTGTTTTGGTCTTTGTACGTGTCCTGAGCAACAGCTCCCCAGCTCTTGTCTTGAACTGAGTCGTTATCTTCGTTCCAAGCCGA
>CAYVVR010000405.1:255-2503 GCA_964454655.1 uncultured Planctomycetaceae bacterium
CTTCCCATTTTTGTGGTGCGCTGACGCCTCCGGGCAAAATTCCCGCCTGCGCGTTCACCGCAAAGGCGGCGACGGCCAGCAGGCTCAATGCAAACAAACCAAACCGTTTCATGAATCAATCTCCTTCGTGAACCAAATTTCAGAATCCTTACACCCCTTTTGCGGCCGGTGTCGACATCCTTGGTCGACCGGCGGACGATCACGGCGAGCGGTCTCGCCGACGCGAAAGGGGAAGCGATCACGAAGGGCGGAAGAGTTCGTACGGCGGGCCGGTCGGAACGACCAAGCGGTGTTCACGACGCAGCCAACCCAGAAGCGGCGGGTCGCCGAGTACGACCGCCTGAGACAGGGCGGCGCTCGTACCGCTACCGGTCGGACTGCTCGACGCGTGGCTCGGAGCCGAGCAATTGCCCGGTACCCCCATCCACTTGTCGAGCGTCGGTGTTTCGTGCGGGAAAGGAAGAGGCAAATCAAGCGGCATGCCGACATCGCCCGCAAACAACTCGACAGGCGGTGCGGCTGCCTGTTGCGACAGCTCGTATTCCAAGAGCGATTTCATCGAGCCGTCGGGATTGACCAGTTCCCACGACGCGATCCAGCCGGCGCGGGCATTCGACGCCCACACGCCCACCATCAGCACGGCAGCCGCCGCGATCAAGTTGTGCCGGAGTTGTCGCATCATCGGAAACCAATTGCCCCGTTACAGGTGCCCCAAGGCCGAAAAAGACCGACTTGAGCCTTTTCCGAGCAGCCGCTTCGATCCACACAATCCGCAAAATCGAATCGACTATGGCCATCATCATAATCGGTACCGGGGTCATCGCAACCCCCCTGAGGTGCAGGTTTGGCGATTTTTTCGAGAAATGCTGTCGGGAACCCATGTGGCGCGATCGCTCATCCGGAGATCCGAGAGTTTGATGCTTTGGTAGATTTTCCAAATTGCCCATTTTGGCGTCTGTGTAGGTGCTTTGGCGCATGAAAAAAGCCGAACCGGTATGGGCGGTTCGGCCGTGGCAAGGTGTTTGTTGGACGAAATGCTGCCGGCTTTTGTTAGCCCGCGTCGGCTGCCAGCCGGGCGGCGATCCGCTCGGCCGCCTTGCCGTCCCACAGTTCGGGGCATCGCCCCTGCTTGTAGGTGCCTTCGAGAACGCTTGCCAACACACTACGGAGTCGGTCGGCGTCGTTGCCGATCAGGGTGCTCGTGCCTTCTTCGACGGTGATGGGCCGTTCGGTATTCGGACGCATCGTCAGGCACGGCACGCCCAAGGCGGTCGATTCCTCTTGTAGGCCGCCCGAGTCGGTTACGATCACCTTCGCTTGCGACGTCAAGCACAAGAAGTCGAGGTAGCCCAACGGTTCGGCCTCGACGATTCCGCCGCGGGCCTTGCCGTTCAGGCGGTCGCCCAGGCCGAACTGTTCGATCCGGTGCTTCGTTCGCGGATGGACCGGAAAGATCATCGGCAACCGCGTTGCGGCCTCGGCCAGCACGTCGAGCAGTTTCGCCAGCACGTCGGGCGTATCGACGTTCGCGGGGCGGTGCAGCGTGATCACGCCGTATTCCCCGGGGGTGAGGCCCATCCGTTCGAGCACGTTGCGGCTGCGGGCTTTGGGGATTTGATGACGCAACGTGTCGATCATTACGTTGCCCACCAGATGAATTTGCGACGCCGGTTTGCCTTCGGCCTTCAGGTTATCGACGCCCGACGGTTCGGAAACCAACAGCATATCGGCGATGGCATCGGTCACGATACGGTTGATTTCTTCGGGCATCGTGCGGTCGAAACTGCGCAAACCGGCTTCGACGTGGGCGACCGGAATGTGCAATTTCGCGGCGACCAAGGCGGCCGCCATCGTCGAGTTGACGTCCCCCACCACCAGCACGCGATCGAAAGGCTTTCCGGCTTTGTTTGCATCGAGGAAAACGTGTTCGAGGCGTTCCAGCACGCGGGCGGTTTGCTCGGCGTGCGTGCCCGACCCGACTTCGAGGTAGATGTCGGGCCGCCGCATGTCGAGATCGTCGAAAAATACGTCGGAAAGATTCGGGTCGTAGTGCTGTCCGGTGTGAATCAGAACCGGTTCGATCGCGGGATACGCCGCCAGCGCCCGCAGAATCGGCGCCATCTTCATGAAGTTCGGGCGTGCGCCCACGATACAAGCGATGCGAAAGTCGGCCATGGCGTGTTTGATGTCCAACAAAGGAAGCGGGGGTTATCTATCGACAGTCTAGCTTTTGATCGACAGATCGTTG
>CAYVVR010000405.1:2513-4238 GCA_964454655.1 uncultured Planctomycetaceae bacterium
AGGCGGAGTCGGACAGCCGTTTCGTCGAGTGAGACGTCGACGATCTCCTTGAAGTGGATGGCGAAGCCCACGATGGTTGCCGGTGGTGAGGTGGTACGCAGCGTTATGCACGGCCGCGGCATGCGAACGCCGAATTCGGGGTGATAGGTCGATTCGGTAAGTTCGAGCCGGTCGTGCCCCACCGGCGTGACAACGACGGAACGATCGCCCGCCGCGAACGTAATTCGGTCGGCGGCAACGGCTGTCGGTTCGATGTCGGGATGCGCGTGGAGTCGCGAACACAATCGGTGTGTGCCGCGGGTGCGCGTATTCAACCGGTCGAGGATGACCCACGGTCCGCCCGGTCGGCAGACGACGTACCGCCGCACCGAAGGAATGCCCAGAAACCGGTAAGCGTCATGGCTGCAGGTTGCCCAGTACAGATCGCCGTGCCGGCCGTGGGCGAGCCGGGTGGGGTGGCCGCGGCGCCCCATGCGAAAACGTGAGTAGACGTCGCACTGGTTCTGACCGTCGATTTCGAGCGTGTTGTGCGCGGCTGTGCTCCGACAATAGGACCGCTCGGGGCTGTCGTCGTAATCGAACACGCCGCTGTCGGTGAATATGCGTTTGCCCGCTGCGGCGATTTCGACGTGAAAAAGGTCGGCGTGACCGTGAGCGGGTAACCAGTCGCAAGCGGCCGGGCCGGCGTCCAAGAGAAGCATGTCGTCACCTTCTCGGTACGCCCAGTACGGGCCGACGACGCGGCCGGCGGGCGTTTCTGTAGGTCGACCGGGTGCGTACACGTCGAGCGATCGGGCACGTCGAAGAACGCTTTCGACGCTCGGAGCCTCACCGAAGCAACTGTCGCCTAGAAGCGGGATTTCGCCGTCGGGAAGAAGGATCGCATCTAAAAACGCCGCCATCCGCGAGGCCGTTCGGCGACAGCTCTCGGCAACCGCGGGCAGCCGGTCGGGCAACAACTCGGCCAAATCGAGCACGCCATCGAGCATGGCGAGGTGGTACATGGACGAGCGTTCGATGTGCTCGCCGTGCGGAAGCACCTGTTCTTCGAGCTGAGAGGGCACGTGCCGTTCGAGCAATCGCAACCAGCCGGGGCACGCGTCCTTTCCGAAGAAAACGGTCGCCCAAGCCAGCCCACGCAGGTCTTCGAGTAGATGATTGCCGCGCAGGTCCCACTCCAACGCACGCGATAGAAAGTCGGCTTGTTGCCAAAGGGATTCCAAAAAGCGACTCGCGACGGTGCCGCTGGGGGAACGCTGAAACCACAAGCGAATCCAGTTGGGGATTCGGCGTGCGATGCAATAGGGATGCCAGGCGTCGGCAGCTTGTCGGCGCGATTCTACGGGAAAGGCATCAAGCCACGATTCGACGAATTGCCAAGCAGCCGCAAGCTGCGAGGATTCGGTATGGCACGCCAAGTCGTGCAAGATGTCGTGATAGTGGAGCTGAAAAAGCCACAATCGCGACACAGGCGGCGCAATCGTGGCATGCCAATTGGGAGGGAAGCCGAGGATGCGTTCCTGGTTGAGGAAGCGAAACCGGCCTTCAAGGATCGCGTCGACCTTCGTCGCGTGATGTGAATCGTTAGGGGGGCGCTCAGCCGCTGGAATCGCAGGTGGTGCCCAACCGTCCGGAAAATGCGGAGATGTGCCGACCCGCGGTGGAAACAGACGCCACCCGAACGCACGCCACAACCGGGCCAGAATTTGCCGCTTGCGGTAGTGA
>CAYVVR010000406.1:0-3285 GCA_964454655.1 uncultured Planctomycetaceae bacterium
CCTTTTTGCTCACGGGAGGTGCCAAATGGCCGAGCATTCCAAGACCGAATCTTCGGAAGCTCCAGCCGTCGAGTCGAATTCGTCTCGACGCAAGGCGATGGCCGAAATGCTGGCCGCAGCCGGAGCCGCCGTCGTAGCAGGCCATGTCATGGCCGAAGAAACGGGCGAACAACCGGCTTCGCCGAGCGATGCGCCGCCTCCGATGGCGGACGGAAATATCTTGGAAGTCATGCGGGCCGATCTCCAACGCGCGCTCAAGAAGCCGATCGAGCAACGGCGCTGGGTTATGGTAATCGACCTGCGGAAGTGCATCGGCTGCGAGGCCTGCACGGCTTCCTGCATTTCGGAAAACGCCCTGCCGCCGGGCGTCGTGTATCGGCCGGTCATCAAGGAAGAAATCGGCGAATACCCGAACGTCCGCAAACGATTCACACCGCGTCCGTGCATGCACTGCGAAAATCCTCCGTGCACTCCCGTCTGCCCCGTCGGAGCTACCTACAAGCGTCCCGACGGAATCGTGGCGATGGACTACGAAGTGTGCATCGGCTGCCGGTATTGCCTCTCGGCCTGCCCGTACAACGCGCGGACGGCCGACTTCGGCGATTTCTACGGCGACGGCACGCCGGCAATCGCCGATTACGAGACGCGTCCCTTCATGGAGTACGGCAAGGTCTATCAGCGTAAGCCGGGTGAACACGCGTCGCCCATCGGCAACGCGCACAAGTGCCACTTCTGCCTGCACCGCATCGAAAACGGCATGTTGCCGGCCTGCACGACGACCTGCGTCGGGGGCGCCACGTACTTCGGCGACTACAACGATCCGAAAAGCTTGGTCCATCGCCTGATCGGTTCGCCGCACGCGACGCGTCTGAAAGAAGAAGCCGGTACGGAACCGATGACGTTCTACTTGGTCTGAAGACGGGAGCACGAAAGCCATGAAAGCAGTTGGAAAAGGTATCGTCGGACTGGTCTGGCTTGTCCTGCTCCTGGTAGGACTGCCGGGCGTCATCACCTGGCTGACCAGTGGTCGCGATGCGGCGGCCTACGGCAGCTACGTCCCCTGGGGACTGTGGGTTTCCGCATACATCTACTTCATCGGGCTGTCGGCAGGGGCGTTCCTGCTGTCCTCTCTCGTGTATGTGTTCGGCGTGAAGAAACTGGCCAAAATCGGCCGCATGGCGTTGATTTTGGCCGTCACGACGCTGTTCATCGCGTTGCTGAGCATCTGGATCGACCTCGGCCACAAATGGCGTTTCTGGGAAGTATTCACGCGGCCGCAATTCACCAGCATGATGGCCTGGATGGTGTGGCTCTACACGGCCTACTTCATCCTTATTTTGGCCGAACTGTGGTTCGACTTGCGATGCGACCTCTCGCAGCTTGCGTCGCAGGGAGGCGGTTTGGCCCCCCTGTATCGTTTGCTTTCGCTGGGGCACAAGTGCCCGAGCGGCGATGGTGCCGCGGCCTGCCGCGAGAAAAGCCGCAAGGCGTTGCAGGTTCTCGGTGCGTTGGGGATCCCCTTGGCGATCGCCTTCCACGGGGGGGTCGGAGCTCTGTTCGCGACACTGTCGGCTCGCCCGTATTGGCACAGCTCGTTGGTGCCGATTTTCTTCCTTACCGGTGCCTTGCTCTCCGGAGGCGGTCTATTGATGGCGATCGTCGCGTTGACCGGCGACGACAACGAAGAAACGCGTGACGTACTGAAATTCCTCGGCAAGATCGTGCTGGGCTTACTCGTGTTCGATTTGCTGTTGGAATGGGCCGAGTTCTCGATTCCGCTGTGGTATGCCGTCGGATCCGAGAACGCGCCGATCTACATGGTCTTGTTCGGCAAGTACTGGTACGTCTTCTGGATCGTTCACTTGTTGCTCGGAGCGGCGATTCCTCTGGTTCTCTTGCTTGCCAAGCCCGGATCGCGATTCGCGTCGCTGGTCGGCGGCGGCTTGATTGCCGTCACATTCCTCGCCGTGCGGTTGAATATCGTGATTCCGGCCCAGGTCGTTCCGCAACTGGAAGGTTTGCAAAACGCCTTCATCGACAAGCGATTGCGGTTCGAATACGTACCGTCGGTCTTCGAATGGTCGATGGTCGCATTCATTGCCGCACTCGGAATCACCATCTTTTACCTAGGCTGCAAACTTCTGCCGGTTGAAACGACCGCCAACGAATAAGAGGAGACCGAATCCATGCATACGAATTCGAAATACAACGATAAAGGGCGATCGGGCGGACGCGGCATCAGCCGTCGCGCCTTGCTCCGGAGCTCGGCTTTCGTCGGCGGCTTGGCCCTTTTCTCCGGATGCGGCACGCAGCGCACCTTTCGGTGAAGAATTCCCCGAGTACGAACTCGCGAAAGCCGAAAACGTTCTGTACGGCGTCTGCTTGCAATGCCATGTCGCCTGCCCCATCAAGGCCAAGACCTGGGACGGCATATTCGCAAAGCTCAGCGGAAATCCCTACAGCCCGCAGAACTATCTGCCGCACCTACCGTACGATACGCCACCCCAAGAGGCCGCGAAAATCGACGCCAAGCTATGCCCGAAGGGACAAGCCGGCATTCAGACCTACTACGATCCCTACCGGATTCGCAAGGTCCTCAAGCGAAACGGGCCTCGCGGCTCGAACAAGTGGAAGGCGATTCCCTTCGACCAGTTCATCGAAGAAGTCGTCGAAGGCGGCCAACTGTTCAAGGATCTCGGCGACGATCGCCACTACCCGGGCTTCCGGGAAGTGTACGCGCTCGACGATCGCGAATTGGCGGCACAACTTGCGGCCGACGCCAAGGCCGTAACCGCCGGCGACATGACCCTCGACGAATTCAAGCAGAAGCATGCCGATCACCTCGACAAGCTGATCGATCCCGATCATCCCGATTTGGGACCGAAAAACAACGGCTTCATCTTCGATGCCGGTCGAATCGAACACGGCCGTAAAGAGTTGATGAAGTGGTTCACCAACAACTGCTTCGGGTCGGTCAACGCGTACGAGCACACGACGATCTGTGAGCAGTCGCACCACATCGCGTATAAGATGTCGACCGGTGGGGCTGTAGAGCACCTCAAGGTCGACTTGCTGAACACCGAATTCGTCATTTTCTGGGGCACGGGCGCCTACACGGCCAACTTCGGCCTGACGCCGATGGCCGAAAAGGTGACCAGCAGCGTCGTCGATCGCGGATTGAAGGTCGCCGTCGTCGATCCGCGGCTGTCGAACGACGCCGGAAAAGCCGACTGGTGGTTGCCCGTCAAACCGGGTGCCGACGGCGCTTTGGCGTACGCCATGATC
>CAYVVR010000406.1:3295-4236 GCA_964454655.1 uncultured Planctomycetaceae bacterium
ATCCTCGACAATCGTCGATACGACGAGAAATACCTCCGAAACGCCAATCGTGCGGCAGCCAATGCCGACGGTGAGCCGACCTTCTCGAACGCCGCCTGGTTGGTCAAGATCGAAAACGGCCGACCGGCAGGATTGCTGACCGCCGAAGAGGCCGGCGTGGGAACGGCCGATCAATACGTCGTTGCCGCGGGCGACGAGCTGTTGGCCGTCACCCCCGAAGACACGGAGACTCCGGTCGAAGGCGATTTGTTCGTCGCGCGCAAAGTCGGCGACATCGAGGTCAAAAGCGCTCTGCAATTGATCAAGGAAGAAGCCGATTCCCGCACGTGGGACGAGTACGTCGAAATTACCGGCATCGAGCGCGAGCTGATCGAGCGGGTAGCCCTCGAATTCACCAGCCACGGCAAGAAAGCAGCCATCGATTTGTACCGGGGACCGGTGCAACACACGAACGGCTACTATGCCGGTTGCGCGATTATCGCGTTGAACGTGCTCATCGGCAACTGTGACTGGAAGGGCGGCTTGACCGGCGGCGGAAGCCACTGGCACGAATCCGGCGGGAAGGATGGAAACATCTTCAACTTCGGAGCGATGCATCCGAACAAGTTTCCGACTTTCGGTCCGCCGATCACGCGTGAAAAGAGCCGTTACGAAGACTTTCTGCTCTTCAAAGAAGACGGCTACCCGGCGAAACGTCCGTGGTATCCCTTCAGCGGCAATGTCTACCAAGAGGTTATCCCCTCGGCCGCGTCGGGGTACCCGTATCCCGGCAAGATTCTGTTTTTGCACAAGGGAACCCCCGTGTTGGCGGCACCTGCGGGACATAAGCAAATCGAAATGCTTCGAGATCCCGACAAGATTCCCTTGTTCATCGCCAGCGACATCGTGATCGGCGAGACGTCGATGTACGCCGATTACATCATCCCCGACCTGACCTACAT
>CAYVVR010000407.1:0-4228 GCA_964454655.1 uncultured Planctomycetaceae bacterium
GCGTCCGCACACGACGGCCATCGCAAGCACCGAAAGCCACAAGATCATACGCATACGCATCGAGAACACTCCTCCGATCAAGCGGGATTTCGATTCGAGACGGGAAAACGGCCTCGCGCCGTCGAAGCCTCACCCTTCTGCCGAACGGCGTTCCACCGCGCGGCATCGAACGAACGACGGTTCCCAATGTAATCGTGCATACACGGGCTGTCCAATTTCGAGTCGGCCCGCACTGACCGACGTCCTCATGACGAAAAAAACGCGACCGAGCCGAATTGCTTCGGCGCGACCGCGTGGAATGTGTCGTGATCGTCAATAGCCGATCAGTCTTCTTCGCCGCATGCCCGGCGGATCGCTTCCACCCCCAAGCGATGGCAGAAGTCGCCGAACGTTTCACCCTCGTTCCGCTTGTCGCGGAACAGCTCGAAAACGCGAACGAGGCGCGGCACCAACTCGGCCTCGGGCACCCGGTCGATGTATTTCTCGGCCAACCGATTTCCCAAAAGCGTGCCGCCGAGGAAGATCGTGTACTTGCCCAGCGTGCGGCCTACAAGGCCGATATCGGCGATGTAGGGCCGAGCGCAGCCGTTCGGGCAACCGGTCATCCGAACGGTGAATCGCTCGTCGGCCAATCCGAGGCGTTCCAATTCTGCTTCGAGTTTGTCCATGATTCCCGGTAAGGCCCGTTCGCTTTCGGTGACCGCCAACGGACACGTCGGCAAGGCCACGCAGGCCATCGACCACCGCCGAACGGTCGAAACGTCCTCCGAACGCTTCACGCCGTGGCGCACGAGAATCGCTTCCAGAGTATCCAACTGCGCCTCGTCGAGATCGATGAACAACACATTTTGTTGCGGGGTGAAGCGAATGTTCGGACGCAATGTTTCGCAGATCTCACGCACCGCCGACTTGATCGTGAAGCCCTCGCGATCCAACAGACGTCCATTCTCGACGAATAGGCCGTAAAACCATTTTCCGTCGCCCTGCGGATGCCGCCCCAAGTGGTCTTCGACGTCGACGACGTCGACCGGTCGGGGGTCGGCCAACGGCTTGCCGTAGTACTCCGAGACCTTCTCGCGGAAGCGTTCGATTCCCCAATCGGCGATCAGGTATTTCATGCGGGCGCGCTTGCGGTCGGCCCGGTTTCCAAAATCGCGCTGGACCTTCAAAATTGCCTCGGTCAGCGGAATGACCTCATCGACGGCCACGTAGGTCAACGGCTTGGCGACCGCCGGAAACGTGTTCGCATTGCTGGGAGTAACGCCCATCCCGCCGCCGACGAACACGTGCAAACCGACGATCTCTCCGTTTTGCACGTCGACGACGTAACCGACGTCGTTGGTGAACACATCGGTGCAGTTGTCGTCGGGAAGTGCGAACGCGACCTTGAACTTTCGCGGCAAATATTGCGGTCCGTACAACGGCTCGATTTCGTGCCCTTCGGAACCACCGCCGACCAGTTCCTTCTCACCGGAATCGCCGTCGGTCAACCACACCTCGTGATACGCCGTCGTTTGCGGCAACAGGTGATCGGACAAGGTCTTCGCAAGCTCTTGCAATCGATCGCGGACACCATCGTGCCGCAACGGCGCCGGGCAGCACATCGGGTTGCGGTTCACGTCGCCGCACGCTCCCAACGTGGTCAACTGAACCTCGTTGATCCGCCGTATCGCCGCCTTGATGTTCTTTTTCAAAATGCCGTGGAGTTGCAGGTCTTGCCGGTCGGTGATGCGCAACGTCGTGTCGCCGAGCTCATCGGCAAGCGCAATCTGCGCGAGCAATTGATCGCCCGTCATCGCTCCGCCGGGCAACTTGATGCGAACCATCAGCGAGTATGCCTTGCCCAGCCGCTTGCCGTCGGGCCCCGTGCGTTTTCGCAGGTCGCGGTTGTCCTGCTGGTACATTCCGTGGAACTTGACGATCTGGACCGAGTCGCTCGAAAACGCCGGCTCGTCGTTTTTCAGTTCGTCGGCCAACGTGCCGCGCAGGTAGTCGCTTTCCCGCTTGATCTTTTCCAAACCGCTTTCGTTGGGGGCCGATTCGTTCGTTTCTGCCATGATTCATCTCCGACTCGATCACCGGCGGCGACTTCGCTCGCAGGCCGATTTTGTTTCAGACGAAAGCACTCATCGTCGCGGATGCGAGCTCGGCTCACAACCCGCCGAACAAAGACTACTATGTTGATTGCTTTAGTGCTTGAAATTGTATCGTGATGAGGCGGGCGTGTCTAGATGGACGCGCAACCGGTTCTTGCACACGTGGTCCGCCATGCCGCACGGCCGCCATGTGGCAACATAGCGTGGACGCGCGTAACCTATTGCAGATAAAAGAGTTGCGCTACGGCGAGACCTTCGCCCGGAAGACGAGTTTGATCGTTTCGCCCGCTTCCAACCCTTCCGCAAGGGGGATCAACACGGCGTCGTCGAGGATCACCGGCTTGTCGCGAGGCATCAAAACGATCCTTGGATCGCGAATTCGGCGCGGCAGAAAGACGACGATCGGACGCGTTCCCGCCGGCAGCATCGTATCGGCGGTCACCTCGATCGTGCAGAGAACCCCGCCATCTGAGGGGACGAAATCGACGTCGAGCGAATAAGGACACTTCCCCGGCGCAAGGCGAGCTTCCCACGCGGGATCGCCGTACAGGGCGACCGTCTCGCGGTCGTAACGCAGTCCCTGTTCATCTCGAGCCGACAACGTCTCGTTGTGCAACCGCCAGGTCAGGGCGTGATGGTTCGCCACGAAAGATTCGGCCAGGGTATACCGTCCCGGCTGTTTCAGGAAGTAATCGAGGATGCCCCACCCCATGAACCCGTACCACGTCGGGACCGTGTACCCGATCATCTGCCGCACGCCGCCGGAATTCATCCAGGCCAAGGCCATCGCTTGGCGACTATCGATGTGGCCCATCAAGCAATTGCCGACGGGCAAGTACACCTTGGGGTTCGGCGATTCGATCAGGTACGTGTTGCCCTGCAAATCGAGACCGTATAGTTTTCCGTCGCGGCAGCGGAACTGGCCGGCCCGGTAGGCGTAGCCGATCTGCCAATCGCGTTCCGTCGCATGACCGGATGTGATGAACATCTGCGGCCGGTACTCGTTGAGCAATCGAACCAACGCCTCGGTGGGATCGTCGGGACCGTGCCGCTGTTCGGGCTGTTTTCCGCGTTCTTTCACGACGTGCTTGTTCGGTTCGCTTTCGGAATACCATTGCCCTTCGACGACGCAATCCATGGCGAAGCTCGTTCCCGCGGCGACACGTTCGATCGTCAACGGTTTCGATTCGCGAGCGATCGCCAAGGCGTTCTCGGCATCGTAGCCGGTCAAAATCCCCCAAAACGTGTCGAGATACGGATCGTCGTCGTACTGTCGCGTCAGACGATGCACGACAGCCACGAACCCGCGTCCGGCTTCTTCCGGCGGAACGACGAAACACGTGTAGCGAGGCATGAGCCGCTTGAGCTGCGGCAGGGCCTCTTCCGGCGTTTCGTCGTAAGTCAAGATGGTCGCGTCGTGTTTGCTTTCGAGGGCCTTGACGACCTGTCCCCATTCCGAATCGTCGACGGTCGTTCGGCGTGCCACGACGGCGTAATCGCCTTTCGCCGAACCGGCACACGCTTCTCCAGCGGGCCCGACCGCCCATGCGACAAGACACGCCACGGCGAGAGCGCCGCACCTTCCTGCAGGTAATCGAAGACCACGGCAAACGCGCGCGTCCATGACCGTCCCCCCTTTTGGGTTCGTAGCACTCGGCAGATTTTCAACATCGCCCGACACTCACCGCACCAGCGATCGCCGGCTCACGGCGCAGCGGCCGCCGAAGAGTCGGGCGTCAGCCAACGGCGGCTTTCGGTTCGTCGCGGTCCCGGTTCGAAGAATCGCTGTCCCGCACCGATCCGATCGTAATCGCCCAGGTCGGCGCGGGCCTTTTCGACCAGCTTCATCAAACGTTCGACGATCTCGGGATGCTCGGCGGCGACATCGTGTTTCTCGGAAACGTCGGCCACCAGGTCATAAAGCTGCGGTTCGGGGACCGCTTCCTGCATGCGGGCCGACCATCCGGTCCATGCGGGGTTCTTCGGACGAGGCAAAACGAGCTTCCAACGCCCGCTGCGGACGGCCTGCAAGTGAACGAACGAGTAATAGTAGATCGCCTCGTGGGGAGATGTCGCGCCGGGCCGTCCCGTCAACAGCGGCGTCAAATCCCGTCCGTCGATAATACGATCGG
>CAYVVR010000408.1:0-4210 GCA_964454655.1 uncultured Planctomycetaceae bacterium
ACGGCGCAGCGATGCGCTGTTCCCTTTTACTTTGCCGCTTGCGCGGTCGTATTCCCCCCAATCACGGTCGCTACCAAGCTGAAGGCGGCCCTTTTCGGCGAGCAAGCTTGCATTCGCACCGCGAACGAATGGCCGTATCGACGAAGTCGCCGCTATCGATTCGCCTCGGCGGTTCGATCGGCCGTGTTCTCGAAAAAGCGGGTGAGAAAATGCGGATGCAAAGAAAAGTCGCAGTGGATCGTGCTCCCCACGAGGTTGCCCGCTCCGATCCATTCGAATTGGAACCCATTTTCCCGAATCAACGAGGCTCCCAGATCGAGCGGCTCGAACCACCACTTGGGATTTCGGTAACCGCGGATCACTTCCCCGCGCTGTCCCAACCAAGTGGGACGCTCAACGGTCAATGTGATCGGCGAGGGAGGATCCGGCTTGTGGGCCCGGTGCGCAACGGCCGGCAAAATACTCGCCCCGCTCAATCGCCTTCCGTCTTGCAATTGCACGTCTTGACAAAGCCACGCCGCCCCTGCTCCCTCGGCGTAGATCGGCCTGCCGGCACGAACGTGCCGCCGAAGCGACGCGATGAGGCAATGATTCGTCGCCAGTCGAGGCAAATAGTCTTCGATAATTCCGCACCCGAAATAAACGACGTCGGTTCCCGTCGGCAGCGACTCGCTGCGCAGCGGCGAAAAATCAACAATGCGGGCGCCTTGCCGCACGAACGCATCGAGGGTTTGTGGATAGTAGCAGAAGAATGCCTCGTCGCAGGCGATCGCAATCGTCCTTTTTCGCCCGATGGTCTGCAACGAATCACATGCGGGAATCTGTTCGATCGGCGGACATTCGAAACATGTCCGCCATACCTGGTGAGCGTTCCAATAGGCCCATGAAGGCCCCCGTTTGGATGACGCCGCCCGCGAAGCACTCGTTCGAACCGGAGGAAGCACGCCGAGCACCGGCACGCCGAACCGAGCTTCGAGTTCCGTCACCAAACCGACGGGCTCGCCCGACACATCGGCAGCAGCCAGCAAGCCGACAGTTTCCGCCGGCAACGGTCGCGCCGCCAGCCGACACGGGTCGTCGACCGCAAGGGCCACGACTAACGGCAACTCAAGCTCTCGCGCAAGCGCAAGCAACGTCGGGTCGATTTCAGAGGTACAATCCCAGTTGTTTCCCGGCCCTGGAGGCGACGAGACGACAATCGCCACGTCGCATCCCTGCATTCCACGAACGATCGCTTGAACGGCTTGCTCCGCCGACATCAGCCAGCGGTCGAGATGCCGGGGTCTGGTGCCTGAATAACCGGCAAGCTCTCGGAACCCGCGAAACTCCGCCCGCGTGAGAAAGCACTGCGGCTGGAGTCCGGCTCGCCGAAGCGAGAGGAGGAAAGCACCGACAAGATCTAAGCCGCGGGCGTCGCAACCATGCACACCCAAGGCAAGACGGGGAAACGCCGGCATACGGGAGCAAACTCCTTGCGACACCGAAACGCGACAACAGCCCGATCCGCCGGATTCGGCTTCGTTGCCGGGTCCTTGACCTGCCGGATCTCAAACACTGAGGACCGTCGGCCTTTCCGACAATGGCTATTGCACAAGTAATATTTAATGCGGATTATCGAGACTGCCGAGCGTTTTTTTCTGCCTATTTCCCGCAAAAAACGTCATCGGCAGGGCAACGGCATTGTTCGCACCGACCGCATCGGAGTCAAGCCACGCGGTGTGCGTCCCCCCTTCCTCGTCTACTCCGCGGTTTTCAGGCGGACGACTTGACGTCCGGCTCGATCGGCAACCTCGAGCACGATTCCCTGCTCCAAGTCGGCTTTTTCCAGAATCGCCAGCAGGGCGTCGACGTCGGCGACTCGTTCACCTGCCGCGCGCAGGATGACCATGCCCGACCGCAGCCCCGAGCGATGAGCCGGCTTGCCGGTGTCGGCACTGATCACGACGACTCCGCCGAGCACATCAACCCCCAATGTCCGCCCCAGGGCACGATCGTAATCGCAAATCATCAAGCCCAGGTCTTTGTCGTAGTGCCGCTTTCGGGGTTTGTCCGGCACCTCGGACTCATTCTGTTCCATGCGACGCGCAAGTTGCGACGTCTCGGGCATGAGTTCGACCGAGATCGACAGCTTCATTTGTTTTCCATCACGAACGATGACCAATTCGTGCGGCTTGTTCAGCTCGGCCCGTTCGACGACCTCTTGGAGATCGCCGGGAGCTGCCACCGACACTCCGTCGAACGAAAGGATGACGTCGTCGACTTGCAAACCGGCTTTGTCGGCAGGACTTTCTCGAAAGACGCGATTAACGATCACGCCGCGCCCCAAGGGAATCCCCAATACCTCGGCATCCGGCGGCGTCACTTTGTCGATCGATACGCCGATATACGCCCGCCGTACCTTTCCGTATTCGAGAAGCTGTTGCATCACCCACTTCGCCCGATTGATGGGAATGGCGAACCCGATCCCTTGGTACCCACCATTGCGAGAGAAAATCGCCGTGTTGATCCCGACGACGTTTCCGTCCAAATCGACGAGGGGACCTCCCGAGTTCCCCGGATTGATGGCCGCGTCGGTTTGCAAGAATCTGGCCCTGCCCACCGAGGGGAGCGTGCGATCCCTCGCACTGATGATTCCCGCGCTAACGGTCCCCTCGAGTTCGAAGGGACTACCGACTGCGATGACCCAGTCCCCGATATCCAACGCGTCGGAATCACCCAACTTCGCCACGTTCTCAAGCGGAACTTCGGGGTGAAAACGCACGACGGCAAGATCACTATCGGGGTCGGAATGCACATCCTCGGCCGGATAAACGCGACCATCGGGAAGCTGGATCGTCACCGTGTCGGCATTCTCAACGACATGATGGTTCGTCAACACGACGCCGCTGGGATCGACGATGACTCCCGAGCCGAGCCCCATTTCCCGGTTCCCATCGTTCGGAATACTCGGCCCGCCGAACAAATCGGAAAGAGGATCCTTCGGCTTCCGCTGCTGGCTGGTCCGTACCTGGACGACGGTGGGAATGACGGCCCTGGCCGCGTTTCGAAACGCGATCGACAAACTCTTCGCTTGGGCTACGGCCTGTTCTTCGACCGTGGGCGCCGTATCGGCTCCCTGAAGCGGTGCATCGGCCAGCAAGGCAATCACCAAGCCGACGATTCCGACCAGCGCCCAGGGGCTGAGACGTGCGACGCTTTGTTTCCCGCTTGTGTCGTGGGGCTCCAGCAACGGTTCCGTCCCGTGACGAGTCATGCCTTTTTCTCCTAACGTTTTGAAAAAAGAGGGTGGGCGGGAGAATGCTCTTCAGCCGGATCGCTTTGAATTTGGACCGATTCGCCGACATTCACCGACCGTACAACAATTGTACACCACATTGGTACGGAACAACCGTTTCCTCGAGTCGGTTGCGAAACGGCTCGCAAGGTCCCCCTCGAAGGTTTGGCAATGTTGTCATCTGCGATATACTTGGAAGGGATTTTCGCGACTTGTCGGACGTATCGAAAATTGAGGTTGAATCGTATCGACAGGACGCCGGAACGCACCGGGCAGGCCGACAGTCGTGTCGGCTTACCCGGCCCGTTCCCGTCGAATTCGCGGGAGCAGCCGATGGACCAAACCGACACACACTCTGAAGCTATCGACGAAAAACTGGAATTGTGCCAAGCGAGGATCGGATACCGCTTCACCGATCGAAAGTTGCTCGTCTCGGCACTCACGCACGCCTCGGGAGCCGATAATCGGCTTGCCTCGAACGAACGACTCGAGTTTCTCGGCGATGCCGTGCTCGGTTTTACCGTGTGTGATGCACTGTACCGGCGATTCCCTGTAGAGCTCGAAGGCGAACTTACACGGCTCAAATCGATCGTCGTCAGTCGCAATACGTGCGCGCGTGTAAGTCGCCGATTAGGGCTGGAGCAATGCTTGATCGTCGGCAAGGGAATGAGCGGTCGATCGTCGCTGCCGGCGTCGTTGTTGGCTGCCGTGCTCGAAGCGATCATCGCCGCGATTTATCTCGACGGGGGCATCGGCCCGGCCCGAGAATTCATCATGCGGACGATGGCCGACGAAATCGACGCCGCCGCGTCGAACGCGATCGGCAAGAACTTCAAATCGTTGTTACAGCAACTCGTTCAGCGAGAGTACGGGACGACTCCAGCGTACTTGGTGCTCGACGAAAAAGGTCCGGATCACAACAAGAGTTTCCAGATT
>CAYVVR010000409.1:0-3960 GCA_964454655.1 uncultured Planctomycetaceae bacterium
CGTGTAGACCGTCGCACGAGACGGCCGGGGGATGTTCGATAACCATGCAGAATCGGGGGGACTTCGTTACCGCTTAAGCGGCATATGGTATAACGCGACGTCGCCGCGAAAGAGCGACATTACCTGTTCCGGTTTTTCCAGTATACGCGGAATTCCCGACTTGTCACGGGTAAGAATCGCGCAAATCGACCCCCTCGCGAGAGTGGAAAGGCTGCCCGAGTATCGAAACATCCCGGCGCGTTCACACGAATTGCCACAGCGCCATCGTCAGCGCATCGCGCAGCGAGCGTTGGGCCGCCATCACCGCCGCCGGTTCGTAGCCCGAGTGAACCATGCAGTCTCGGCAACGTGCGTCATGTTCCGGCCCCAGCGCGTCCCAGTCGGTTTCGTCCATCAGCTCTTGGAACGTGGCGTAGTGCCGATCGGTGATGAGGTAGCACGGCCCCTTCCAGCCGCGGACGTTCCGCGTCGGGTTCGCCCACGCGGCGCATTTCAGCTCGCGCTTTCCGCACAAGAAATCGAGATAGATCGGCGAGGTCATCAGCCGGAAACGCTCGAGGTCCTTTCGGACCATCGCAAATTTCCGCTGAATCTCGCGCCGCGAGAGGAACAGGTTTTCGGCGTCGGCGTCTTTCTCGAACACGGCCTGGTAGGCGTAGCCGGGCGAAACCAGAAAACCGTCGACGCCCAGCTCGGTGAGGTATTCCAACAGCACCAAGATTTCGTGCATGTCGGTTTCGGCGTAGACGGTCGTGTTCGTGGTCACCCACATGCCGGCTTCTTTCGCCGCGCGGATCCCTTCGACCGCCTTTTGGAACGTACCGGGTTTGCACGTGATCGCGTCGTGCGTGGCCTCCATGCCGTCGAGGTGCACGTTCCACAAGAAGCGGCCGCTTTTGGGGAATCGCTCGACGAACTTCGGCATGAACACGCCGTTGGTGCACAAGTAGATGTGTTTGCCGCGGTCGATCAAGGTTTCGACCAGTCGCTCGATTTCGGGATAGATGAGCGGTTCGCCGCCGCAGATGCTGACCACCGGCGCGCCGCATTCTTCGGCGGCGGCGACGCATTCGCCGACGCTCAGCCGCTGTTTCAGCGAGTCTTTGTACTCGCGGATTCTGCCGCACCCGGCGCAATGAAGATTGCACGCGTGCAGCGGTTCGAGCATGAGCACCAACGGAAACCGTCGTACTCCGCGCAATCGGCAGCGCACCATGTACGACGACATCGCCCGACTGAGAGAAAAGGGAAATCGCATGAATCGCTCGTCTGTCGAAAAAACGGTCGGGCCTACCGACGTGCACGGTGCGGGGGCGACCGTTGTCGAGTCTTCAGGCCGATTCGACGGCACCGGACGTCGGCTCGTTCGTTTCGGGACGCACGACCCGCAATGTCGGGCGAATTTCGTCGCGCAAGAACGAACCGGCCGAGGCCGCAAACCGGGCCAATGCCAGCATCGGGAAGTAAACGGGGTACATGTGGTATTTCAGGTAGAACACGCGTGGGAAACCGGTTCCGGTGAACTCGGTCTCCGACCACGAGCCGTCGGCGTTTTGGCGATCGAGCAAAAATCGCACACCGCGGACGGTTGCCGGATGATCGGCCAGTCCCGCGGCGACCAAGCCCAGCACAGCCCACGCCGTTTGCGAAGCGGTACTCGGCCCGCGGCCGCGAAGGGTGGGATCGTCGTACGAGTCGGCCGATTCGCCCCAGCCGCCGTCGGTGTTCTGATGCGCCAAAAGCCACTGCGCGCCCAGCACGACCGCCGGATCGGAATGCGGCACGCCGACCGCCGTCAAGCCGGTGAGCACCTGCCAGGTGCCGTAGATGTAATTGACGCCCCAGCGGCCGTACCAGCTACCGTCGGCCTCTTGGCTGCGGCGCAAGTAGGCTACCGCCTTGGCCACCGACGGATGCTCGCGAGTCAAACCCAAGCATCCCAAGGCTTCGATCACCCGCCCGGTCAAGTCGGGCGTGCTCGGATCGATCATCGCGTTGTGGTCGGCGAACGGAATATGGCACAAGAACTCGCGGTCGTTGTTGCGGTCGAACGCACCCCATCCGCCGTCGCTGTTTTGCATCGCCAACAGCCACTTCATGCCGCGTTCGACGGCCTCGGGCATGCGTTCTAGGATCGTTTCCTTGCCGGGGATGTCGTCGGTCGTCGGTTCGCTTCCGTCACCGGTGACGGCGTAATCGGGCGGTACGGCGTCTTTCAGCGGGGTTTCTCGCCGGTACTGGTCTTGCAAGGCGAGAAGCACCATGGCCGTGTCGTCGCAGTCGGGATAGAAGTCGTTGTGATGCTCGAAGCACCATCCTCCCGGCTCGGCGGCGACCGTTTCGGACCAATCACCGGGGCGGCGGATCTGCTTGTCCAAAAGCCACGTCACCGCCCGCCGCAGCGCGGCATGATCGAGATCGAGGCCGCCGTGACTGAGCGCCCGCACGGCGATGGCCGTGTCCCACACCGGCGACAGGCACGGTTGCACGCGCGCCGATTCGTCTTCCTCGATGACCAGGTCGAAAAGTTGTTTTCGGTTGTATTCCATCTCGGGCGAGTCCCAGGCGTACCCGAGTGCGTCGAGGGCGATCATGCTCCACACGATCGGCGGATAGATCGCGCCCATGCCGTCGCTGCCCTCGAAGTGTGCGAGCATCCAACGCTCGGCTGCACGCACCGCACGCTCGCGCCCCGGCAACAACCGGGTCTGCTCGAACAGCTTGATCGTGCGATCGACCAGACGGAAGAATCGATCCCAGCTCACAAGCGGCGGACGTTCGGGGCTTCCCGGCTTGCGATTGGCGGGCCACCGTTCCGGCGGTGCAAGGAACAGTTCGCGAATGCCCCGTTCCGGCGGCAACTCGCGCACCGGCTTGCGTGCCGAAATGATCGAAAGCGGCACGACCATCGTCCGCGACCAGGAACTGAGCGCGTACAGGTTCACCGGAAACCACTTGGGAAGATACATGATCTCCGGCGGAACGCTGGGACAAATCGAATAGGGGATTTGCCCCAACAATGCCAGGTAAAAACGGGTAAAACTGTTGACGCGGTCGGCGCCGCCGGCGGCCATGATCGCGTTGCGCGCGCGGATCATCGGTTCTTCCGACGGATCGTGCCCGGTGAGCTTCAGGGCAAAATACGCCTTCACGCTGCCGCTGATCTCGAGCTTGCCGCCGGGATACATCGCCCAGCCGCCTTCGGGAAGCTGCGTTTCGACAAGCCGAGCGGCCAGCTTGCGGGCAAGGGGCGAATCTTCCTTGCCGAAATAGGCCAACAGCAAGATCGTCTCGCTCTGGAGGATGCTGTCGCCTTCCAGCTCGGCCTGCCAATAACCTGCTTGCGCTTGGCAGCCGAGAAACCAATGCCGCGTGCGCCACACGGCTTTGTGCAGCGAGTTGCGAAACTCCGATCCGGCAGGCATGGATCGGTCGGCAAAGAGCCGATAGGCGACGTCCGCATCCTTCGCCCGGTCGCTCGTGAGAATCTGCATTGCTCGATCGTCCCTGTGGCAGTTTCGGTTTTCCCTAACCGACAGCCAGGAGTTTACGGCAAATCGACCAATTCAACAAGACCGCGAAACCCACGTAACGAAGAGATGTTAGGTCTAGACGGCAGTGCTAGCAATGCGCGCAAGTTGCACAAACTCTGCGGCCTGAAGAGTCGCGTGGCAAAAAATGGAGCGATCCGCTGGACACGGAGTTCGTATTGTGTACAATACAAAATCGGTTCGTCGCGAGCGACGCGATGCGTTTCCGAAAAATTTGGAACGGCGTGCGTGCGCGACGCGTTGAAGCGTGCATGAGAAGGATGATCGCCGAACTCGGCGACCCAACGATTGTGGCACAACCCCCGCTTCCTGTGTGGGAGTTCGAGTGAGGTGGCTTCGGCTGCCTCACTCGACTCTCTATCCTTTTGTCGAAGTGGGCGAGGAAATACCCGACGCAGGTCTCTCGAAC
>CAYVVR010000409.1:3970-4208 GCA_964454655.1 uncultured Planctomycetaceae bacterium
GTAAATCGGCCGCGTGGCCGGCGCAGGGCCCACTGGATTTTGAGTCCAGCGCGTTCGACGATGCCGCCGCTGCTTCTGGCGGAGGATGGCCTGCTGCCCGGGGCCTGTTCAAGACCAAATGCCGCCGGCCCCTGCGTGGGCTGAGGGTCGACACTCGCGACGGGCTTGGTGGATGCAAGATGCCGTCGCCTGCGGCGATAGTTGTCCCATGGCAGGGTGAGAGTCCTTATGTCGCTTT
>CAYVVR010000410.1:0-4191 GCA_964454655.1 uncultured Planctomycetaceae bacterium
TCGGTAGCCCTTGCCGCCGTCGCAACCGCGGCAAAGCTTCCACCGTCGGAAGGCGATCGGCTGTTGTTCGTCGCCTTGGCGAGCGATTCGTTGATCATTCGGCGCGAGGCAGCCAAGCATCTCGCGGCAAGGCATCCGACCCTACCGCCGTTTCCTTGGAATGGAACGACCGAAATGCGCCGCGCCGCACTCGAAGAATTGAAACCGATTTTGACCACCGGCGGCTCGGAAATCGCAACAACCGAAAAAACAGCCCCCTCCGCGAACGACTCGGCGTCATCGACGGCAGGGGCAGATTCACTCGAACAAGCGTGGCTGGCACTCGCCGACGAAAATGTTTCTCACACGCAGCGTAAAACTTTCGAGTTGCGATTGGCGCAACATCCCCAGGCAAGCGTAACGGCACTCGAACGCCTCGTTCTCGAAGAACGTCGGGCCGTCGCGTCCGCCTGGGAACCGCTTTTGGAACGTCTCATCCCCGAATACCACGCGGCAAGATCGCTGGCCGTAGACGACCTGGCCCAACGCCGTCAAGCCGCCGGTGAACTCGCCGATCACGCTCGGCACCACCCCTTGTCGCGTCTCGTACTGAAACTCGTGCGAGATCATTTGCGTCACGAATCGGATCCGATGGTGTGGCAATCGCTCGTGAATGCGGCCTCCACTTCCGACGCCCCCGAAGCAGCGGCCGTCAACGAGCTCGCATTGGAGCACCCGATCGCCGACATTCGCCGATGTGCATGCGTCTATTTTCGCACGCATCCGGCGCATGCCGATCCGCAGTCGCTCTTGCCGTTGGTCGACGACGAAAGCGAACCGGTTTGCGTAGCCGCAATCGACGCCTTAGGACGGATTCCCGACGCGAAGACACTACCTACCTTGCGAGAAAAGCTGGCGTCGCCGAGCAAAGCGGTCGCACTGGCCGCAGCAACCGCTTTGGCACGCGTGCGAGACGAACGAGGTCTTGCCGCATTGGAACGCTGGGCCTACGATCCCGACGCCGTGTTTCGTCGCGAAGTAGCACGTCGGATGGCGGAAGTCGGCGACCGCACGTTCCTCGGAACGCTCGTCATGCTGTTGGACGATGCGGACGAGAGCGTTCGATTGGCGGCCCTACGAGGCCTGGAAAGCACGTGGCCCGACATTGCCGCGCAATTGGAAAACCAAGGCGATACGCCTCGAAACCGGATGGCGGCTTGGCGGGCGTGGTACCGACAAACCGCCGGCTCGACGTCGATCGAAACGCCCTTTCGACGCTGATTTGATCCCCTTTTCGCCCCTCGGTAAACGCCGGCCGAACTCAAACACGGACAGGCCATGCTTCCCTACGAACTATCGTGCGAGCAATACGTAGAACACCTCTTGCAGTGGTGCCGACACCACGCTGCTGCCGAAGAAGACGACGACGTTCGAATGGTCGGCATCGTCGGTGCGGGTTTGATGGGAACGGCGATCGCCGCCGTCCATCTAGCGGCCGATAAAGAAGTGATTTTGCTCGACAACAACCGCGACGCCCGCGAATCGGCCCGTGCCCGCGTGCAGGAAGAGCTGCGGCTTCAGGGCTGCGATTCGCCCCAACAGGCAGCGGCAAAACTGCGAACGACCGATGACGTTCGTGAACTGGCCGAGTGCGATTTGGTCGTCGAATCGATCGTCGAAAAGCCCGATGTCAAGCAAGCGTTGTATCGTGAATTGGAGGCGGTCGTATCTCCCGACGTGCCGATCGCCACGAATACCTCGACGATTCCGATCCGGCGCCTGGCCGATACATTGCAACATCCTCGACGCTTTATCGGCTTACACTTTTTCCACCCGGTACGTCACCGATCATTGGTCGAAGTCATCCCGGGCGTTCAAACGTCGCCGATCATCCGGGACGGCGTGCTACGCCACGCAATCGCGATCGGCAAACAACCGATCGTCGTCGCCGACGGCCCGGGATTCGTCGTCAATCGCCTGTTGATGCCGTACTTGAACGAAGCCCTTCGTCTGTTGCAGCAGGGTGTGCCGCCGGAAGCGATCGATGCGGCCGCCGTCGAATTCGGCATGGCGATGGGGCCGCTTCGTATCATGGACGAAATCGGCCTCGATACGACGTTGGCGGCAGGACGGGTCATCTGGGAGGCTTTCCCCGATCGTGTACACATTTCACCGATCTTGATCACGTTGATCAAGCGCAAGCGGCTGGGACGAAAAACCGGAGTGGGATTCTATCGCTACACATCGACGACATCGTGGGAGTCGCCGGGTGAGCCGGACGAAACGCTGAAGCCGCTCGTCGATACGTGGGTGGATGAGCCGACTACGATTCCGCAAGCAGATATCGCCGGACGCCTGATCTTACCGGTGTGGCTCGAAGCGGGCCGCTTGCTCGAAGAAGGAACGGCCGCAACTCCCGAGATCATCGATTTGGGCATGGTGTTCGGTCTCGGATTCCCCAAGGATCGCGGCGGCCTGATGTACTGGGCCTTCCGATCCGGGCCTGAGAAGCTCTTGGCAGAAGCACGACGCCTCTTCGAGGTGCCCTCACCGATTCCAAACTCGTTGATGCACCCGTGGCGTTGACGCCCCCGTTGCGTCGCCGCCTTCCGCCCCGTCGAGCCCGGCGGTACCGGCTCGGCGAGTCGAGAGAGACTTGACGCTTCTTCGACCGTTTCGACAATAAATGGTTTCCGCGGTCTGTAGGGCCCCATGCACGGAGACCAATCGTGAGCACGTTCGCCGTCATTTTACCGGCCGCCGGTGCGGGAACACGCTTCCGCGACCCGGTGTACAAAAAACCGTTCGCTCCCTTGGCCGGGCGGGCAGTCTGGTTGCACTCGGCACACCGGTTCACCCAACGAGACGACGTTCGCCAAGTAATCGTCGTCATCTCGCCCGATGATCGCGAATACTTCGAAATGAAGTTCACCTCCGACGTCGCCATCCTGGGAATCGACGTCGTCGAAGGCGGACAGGAACGCGTCGATTCGGTGGGCAATGGTCTGGCGAAAGTTCGGGAAGACATCGACTTTGTGTGCGTTCACGATGCCGCCCGACCGTGCCTTTCCGATCTATGGATCGACGCGGTATTCGACGCCGCCAAGAAGTCGGGGGCGGCGATCTTGGGAATTCCCGTCAACGACACGATCAAGAAAGTCGGCGAAAAGAAACAGATCGAGGCGACCGTTCCACGCACCGGGCTTTGGGCGGCGCAAACTCCGCAAGTGTTTCGCCGTGATTGGCTGGTCGAAGCGTACGCGAACCGACCGAACGATCCGGTAACCGACGATGCCCAATTGATCGAATCGCTCGGCAAACCGGTAACAGTCGTCCACGGCTCACCGATGAATATCAAGATCACCCGGAAAGAAGATCTGAAGCTGGCAGAACAGATCCTCAAGGTGCTTCCGAAACCGCGATTGGACCGTCCCGCCCATCCGTTCGCCGACGACGATTTGTGGCGATGACGGCGTCGCACTTTTCGACGAAGCTTAGAAAAATCGCGACAGCACTCCAACCATCGATACGAGCAACACGATGAAAGACGTTTTTGCCGAACTTCGCCTGCGAGGCCTGATCAATCAGACGACCGACGACGAACACCTGCCCGGTTGGTTGCTGGAGTCGCCCCGAACGGTCTACGCCGGATTCGATCCGACGGCCGACAGCCTCCATGTGGGCCACCTGATGGCAATCATGATCCTTCGGCGGTTCCAGCAAGCCGGTCACCGCCCGATCGCCTTGTTGGGCGGTGCGACGGGCATGATCGGCGATCCCAGCGGCAAGAGCGAAGAACGCAAACTGCTGTCGGTCGATGTGCTGCGGGCGAACGTCGAAGCCGTCCAGCGCCAGCTCACCCGTTTTCTGGACTTCGACGCCGGCGACAACGCCGCCGTGCTTGTCAACAATTACGACTGGATGGGCAAATTCGGATACTTGGAATTCTTACGCGACGTAGGCAAGCACTTTCCCGTCAACGTCATGCTGACCAAGGATTCCGTGCGTAGCCGCCTGGAACGTACCGACAGCGGCCTGAGCTATACCGAATTCAGCTACATGTTGCTTCAGGCTTACGATTTCGTCCACCTGTACGAAACGTACGATTGCCGATTGCAGGTCGGCGGCAGCGATCAATGGGGCAATATTACCGCGGGCATCGACCTTGCGCGTCGCCTTCACGGGGTGCAATTGTACGGCATGACCTGCCCC
>CAYVVR010000411.1:0-4166 GCA_964454655.1 uncultured Planctomycetaceae bacterium
AGCTGGATCCTGTTCGACGCCTTGTCGCTGGAAGCTCCCGGTGCCGAAGTGAAACCGGTGACCGATGTGACGCTTCTTTGCGGTGCGGAACAAGTGCCCGTGCTGGTCGAACGAAACGGGCGACTCGACACGATCGTTCGTTTGCACGTCGTTTCTGGGACCGAGCCGAGGAACGCCGAAGTGCGAACAAGCAGCGAGACCGTTTGGCAGGGCGAGATCACACCGGGCCCGTCGATGATCGAGGTGCCCGTTCCCACGGCCGAGACGCCGCGAAAGGTTTCGCTGTCGCTGGTCGTTCCTTCCGACGCAGAAAAGCGCACGTCGTCGATTGAGCTGGAAGTGCGTCCCGTCCGACGCTGGGAAGTGTACCTGATCCCGCATTCGCACGTCGATATTGGCTATACGCACTTGCAGTCGGATGTCGAGAAGGCCCATTGGAAATATTACGAGCAAGCGATCGCTGCGGCACGGCGGACGGCCGACTATCCGCCCGAGGCCCGCTTCAAGTGGAACGTCGAAGTCTTGTGGGCGACCGACAGCTACTTGCGGCAAGCGTCGCCCGAACAACGTGATGCGTTCATCGCGGCCGTTCGGCGGGGCGACATCGGCCTGCAAGCACTGTACGGGAACGAACTAACCGCGTTGTGTCGCCCTGAAGAGTTGATGCGACTGGTCGATTGCGCCGTGAAGTTATCGTCGGAATACGACGTGCCGATCGACACGGCGATGATCAGCGATGTGCCCGGCTACACCTGGGGATTGATGTCCGTCTTCGCCGAGGCCGGGGTGAAGTACATGTCGATCGGTCCCAACGGCGGACACCGGATCGGCTACACGCTTCGCGAATGGGGTGATCGGGCTTTCTACTGGAAGTCGCCGTCGGGCAAGCATCGCGTCTTGTGTTGGGTTCCCCGCGTCGGATACTGGCGAGGCTTCCGCGGAACCGACGAGCTGCTGCGATACCTGAACGAGGCCGAGGCGTCGGGGTATCCGTACGACCTGGTTCAATTGCGGTTTTGCCTGGGCGACAACGCCGGACCGGGAGTCGAACTTTCGGACCTGGTGCGCGACTGGAACGCCCGCTACGCCTATCCGAAGTTGATCATCGCCACGGCCTCCGAGACGATGCACGCCCTCGAATCGCGTTACGGCGACCAGATCGAAGAAGTCGCGGGCGACTTCACGCCGTACTGGGAAGACGGCGCCGCGTCGTCGGCCTTGGAGACCGGCTGGAACCGCGATGCCGCCGAGCGGCTCACGCAGGCCGAAGCCCTGTGGACGTTCCTCGGCCGCAAGCCGTTCCCCGATGACCGCTTCGACGCCGCCTGGCGAAATGCCTTGCTATACGACGAGCACACTTGGGGTGCGCACAACAGTATCCGGGAACCCGACAGCGAGTTCGCCAAGGGCCAGTGGGCGGTCAAACGCGAGTTTGCCGTGCAGGCGAAGAAACAGTCCGAAGAATTGTTCGCGGCCGCGACCGATGCAATCCGCAACCCGTCGCAACCGGTAGAAAGCCTAGCCGTTTTCAACAGCGAAACGTGGCGGCGAACCGACCTGGTCGTTCTACCGGCGTCGCTTGGACGTGCGGGAGACGAGGTTCTCGACGAAGTCGGACGCACGATTCCGTCGCAACGGTTGGCCGATGGATCGCTGGCCTTCGTTGCCGAAGACATTCCGCCGTTGGCCGGCAAGCGGTATCGGCTGACGACCGGAGCCCCGAAGGTCGAGGTGCGTCCTTCGGAAAAGCCGCGGGTATATGACGATCCGTTGCGCACGATCGAACTCGACGACGCCACCGGCTCGCTCGTCTCGTATGTCGACAAACGCACCAAGCGGCAACTTGTCGATGCGCAGCGCGGATACGGATTCGGCGCGTACATCTACGTGCCGGGACGCGATCCGAACACGGCCGCCCTCGCCGCCGACGGCTTCCCTTGGAAGCTCGTCGATACCGGGCCGGTCGTGACCATCTACGAATCGCGCGGCCCGGCCGCCGGGTGTCGCGAGATCGTTCGTCGCCTGTTGATCCCCGCCCGATTGGATTACGTGATCCTCGAAATCGTGCTCGACAAGATTGCCGTCCGCGAGAAAGAGGGCGTTCATCTTGCGTTTCCGTTCAAGATCGACGAGCCGACCGTGCGGATGGACCTGGCCTGGGCCACGATTCGCCCCGAGGTCGATCAGCTTCCCGGTGCCTGCAAGAACTATTTCACCGTTTCCCGCGGCGTCGACATCGCCGATGCGCAGTTCGGCGTGACCTGGTTTACGCGGCAGGCTCCCTTGGTGCAATTGGGTGAGATTCGCACCGACGTGGCGACGCCGTTTTCGCCCGACGTATGGTTGAAGACGATCGAGCCTTCGGCCCGGCTGTTCAGCTATGTGATGAACAACTATTGGGAGACGAACTACAAGGCCGACCAAGAAGGCCCGACCCCGTTCGTTTACGCCATCCGGCCGCACGGTCCCTACCGGGTGAGCGAATCGAAACGATTCTTGATGGAACGGTCTCATCCGCTGATCGTCGTACCAATTCGCGGTGAGAGTGCGTTGCCTGCCGGGATTCTCGCCGGGGTGGAACCCGACGAAGCGACCGTCGAGGTGTTGCGGCCTACGCGCGACGGTGCCGGATGGTTCGTGCAGATGATCAATCACGGCGATCGGCGGGTGAATGTGCGATTGCACTTCCGCGAAGGGGAACCGGCGGTCTATCGCAGCAATTTGGCCGAAGAAAAAGGGGAACGCCTGGGATCGACGTTCCCCTTGGATTCGCTGGAAGCGATCTCGCTACGAATCGAGCCGTAACCCAACGTCGCCTTTAACGCGGGCGACAAGACGCCGTGAAGGTGTCTTTCGGGCGTTTTTCGTACCGCCGTGGGCGATGCGGCCCGGTCAGGCTTCCGACTTGACCGTGATTTGCACGGCGCGAACGTCGCCGGCCTCGAGGGCTGCTTCGTACCGCCGGGCGACTTCTTCCCAGTTGATCACGTGGAAGAAAGCCTCGACGTATTCGTTGCGGCGGTTCTGATACTTCAGGTAGTAGGCGTGCTCCCACACGTCGCATCCGAGGATCGGAATGTTGCCGTGCATGAGGGGGCTGTTCTGGTTGGGCGTGTCTTCGACGACGAGCTTCTTCTCGCCGGTGACCGACAGCCAGGCCCAGCCGCTGCCGAAACGGCCCAATGCCGCCTTGGTGAAGGCATCTTTGAAGCTGTCGAACCCGCCGAGATCGCGGTTGATCGCCTCGGCCAACGGACCGGTCGGAAGGCCGCCGGTTTTCGGTCCCAGGATCGTCCAGAACAACGAGTGGTTGGCGTGTCCGCCGCCGTTGTTGCGGACGGGCGTCTTCAACTGCTCGGGCAGGGTGTGAATCGAGGCCACCAACTCCTCGATCGTCGGATCGCCGAGTTGGAATCCCTCCAACGCCGCGTTCAGCTTGTTCACGTAGCCCTGATGATGCTTCGTATGGTGGATTTCCATCGTGCGAGCATCGATGAACGGTTCCAGGGCATCGTAGGCGTAGGGAAGTTTGGGAAGCGTGTAGGCCATCGTTTCGTCTCCAATCGAACCAAGCGGGCGGTCATACCATGCGACCGCCTTCCGTCGAACACACCTGCCGATCGGACACCGTCGGTGTCTCCACGACACCCGCCGATCTTTTTAACAGGCGTGCTTGGCAAAAATAATAGAAGTCGATCGACGAAAAGCAATGCCCCGATCGGCGAGAAAGGCAGACGCGGTATCGTTCGGAGAAGCTCGCGACGCCGAAAAGCCGCCTCGCCCGCCGATTACGCACGGAATCGAGTATCCGCCTTCTATCGCGACGTGTGTGTCACAAAGCAATTCGGCAGAGCGTTTCTTCGGTAGACAGCCGGAGATCACGGAAAACATCGGGGTGCGGCGCACTACGCTTGCGTGATATGCTGTTGCCGAAATCAACGGCGACTGATCGGTTTTGATTGAGACGCCAAAGACGATCGACTAGACTCGCCGTAACGACGTGTTCGTCGTCGCCGTGCGGCGGGGGCGTTGCGGCTGAGTCCGTTCCGCCGTCGCCGGTGAACGGGTTTTGGGGCAATCGAATCAGGGGGCAGAAACATGGGCGCTCGTCACTTCGTCTGTTGGGTGGCGCTCGGTGTCGCATGGAGCACGCTTTGCGCGAACGC
>CAYVVR010000412.1:0-4164 GCA_964454655.1 uncultured Planctomycetaceae bacterium
TCGATGTCGAAGCAGGTGGCGATTCCGTTGTCGGCAAAGATGTACAGCAGGCCGTCCTTGGCCAAGAGGGTAGGAACATTGGGAAGCGAACCTTTCAGGTCGTACACGAGTTCAGGTTCGTCATTTTCCGACGTAGGAATGCGCACACCGATCAGTTGACGCCCCGTACCGCCTACGCCGGTGTTTTGAAACACAAGAGCGCCCGCCAATACGGGTGAGGAGACCACCCGAAACTTGAACACGGGCAACTCCCATAGCACCTTGCCCGTGCGAGGATTCAACGCGTATACCCCGTGCGCCCAGCTTGCGCAGATCAATTGCGGATCGGCTTCTTTCGGCTGGTAGAGGCACGGCGTGGCGTATGCCGCCTTGACGCTTTTGCGTGGCGTTTTCCAGCGAATTTCACCTGTCTTGCGGTCGCAGGCGACGACGAAGCTCGTGCCGTCCTGTTCGTTGGGCAAGATGACCAGATCTTCGAACAACATCGGCGACTGACCGTAGCCGTGCTGGCTGACGTACGGCCCGAGATCGACTTCCCACGCGTCTTCACCGGTCAGACGATCGACGGCCTTCAACCGCAAATGTTCCGGCGTGGCCCACGAGTAATACACGTGTTGCTCGTCGACCGCGGGCGTCGAGGACGCCAAGCTGTTGAAATCGTGGACGTGGTATACCTCGCCCGGCAAGATTCGTTGCCACAGGCGTCTTCCGTCAGTCAGGCGATAGCATTCGAGGAACTGGCGTCCGTCGTCGGGATCGGCCGACGACACGTACACCCTGCCTTCGTAAATCACGGGAGAACCGTGTCCGCGGCCGGGGAGATCGACCTGCCAACGGTAGTCCGATGCCGTCCACGTTGCGGGCAAGTCGATGTCGGTACAAATCCCTTGCCCGTTCGGCCCGCGAAAGCGCGTCCATTCATCGGCCGACATGGCGTTCGGCGAAGCCGCGGCAACAAACGAGGCGAGCAGCAATAAGTTCGTCAGCCGAAAGATAAAGTGTCGACTGTAGACAAAACGCAAGACGATCGGCTGCATGGTCCAACCTCCCGAACGGATTTACTGTTTCGCGTCGCAAATGACGCGGTCTCTACCGCGTTGGGGGTGGATTGTAGTCGCCGCCGACGCCCCTGTCGAGGAATTGCGCCACGCGTCGATGCCTCCTCAGTTGTCGTCCGGTTCGTCGCCGATGCGTACGATCGTGCGACCGCGAACTTTGCCGGCAAGCATGGCTTCGAACACCTCGGGAAGTTCTTCCAACGTCGCCTCGCGGGTTACGATCTCGTCGAGGCAGTCGGGCTTCCATTCTTCGGCCAGTTTTTCCCACATGCCGTGACGCAGCGGATCGGGCGCGTAAGCGGCGTCGATTCCGGCCAGCGTGATGCCCCGCAAAATGAAGGGGTACACCGTCATATGCAAATCGGGCCCGCCGGCCAGTCCGCACGCGGCAACACACCCCGAGTGCTTCGTGGCACGCAACATGGTGGTAAGAACCCGCGTTCCCACCGTGTCGATGCCGCCGGCCCATCGTGCCGAGAGCATCGGTTTCTCGTCGGGAGCGGAAAGCGTCTCGCGCGGTAGGACTTCGGCGGCACCCAATTTCTTGAGCCAACCTTCGGCGTCCGATTTTCCGGTCACGGCCGCGACGTGATATCCCAGCTTGCCGAGAATGGCGATCGCCGTGGAGCCTACGCCGCCGGTTGCGCCGGAGACGACGACGGGCCCACTCTCGGGCATGACGCCGTGGTTTCGCAACGCGTTTACGCACATTGCGGCCGTCAAGCCTGCCGTGCCCCAGATCATGCTTTCCCGCAATTTCATTCCCGGCGGGAGAAGAATGATCCAGTCCTGCGGCACTCGGATGTATTCGCAGAAACCGCCCCAGCGCGCGGCACCCATGTCGAACCCGGTAACCAGAACCTTGTCGCCGGGGACGAACTCGAAGGCGCCGCTGTCGGCGACGACTCCGGCGGCATCGACGCCCGGTACGTGCGGAAACGACTTCACGATTCCCGGATGCCCCGATGCCGCCAGGGCATCCTTGTAATTTACCGACGAGTACACCACACGAATGATGACTTCGCCGGGCGGAAGTTCATCTTTGCGGCACTCGGTGACTCGACACGAGACGCCGTCGTCGGTCTTTTCAACGCGAAGACAACGAAAAACCTCGGGAGCTTCGGGACATAGGTTGCGATAATCGGCTTCCGACACGATCGTACCTCGGGTTCGTAAAGATGCGACAAACGGGGTGAAACGTCAGTGCGGGTGGATCATGTTCCGCGGATCGAGGGCTTCTTCGAGCTGGTCTTCGGGGAGAACCTTTTTTTCGCGACACAATTCGCGGATCGTTTTGCCCGACTTGTACGCTTCTTTCGCCAGGGCGGCGGCTTGCTCGTAGCCGATCAACGGATTGAGGCTGGTTACCAGCGACAGACTCTTTTCGACGGCGGCTTCGCACGATCGACGATCGGCTTCGATTCCGCGCAGACATCGTTCGTCGAACACCTTCGTCGAGTTGGCGAGCAGTTCGACGCTTTCCAGAACGACGTGGGCCAGAAGCGGCATCATGATGTTCAACTGGAATTGTCCGCCGGCGGCCCCCGACACGGCGACGGTTTGATCATTTCCCATCACGCGGGCGGTTGCCTGCATTACGCTTTCGCAGATGACCGGATTGACCTTGCCGGGCATGATGCTGCTTCCCGGTTGCAAGTCGGGAATCGCGATTTCGTGGAAACCGCACCTTGGCCCGGACCCCAGCCAGCGGATGTTGTTGGCGACGTTGAACAGCGTAACGGCGATCGCCCGCAGTTGGCCGTGACACTCGACCAACCCGTCGCGTTGGGCGTTGGCTTCGAAGTGGTTCTCGGCTTCGCGGAACGGGATTCCGGTCTCTTCGGCCAAGATGGCCGCCACGCGTTTGCCGAATTCGGGATGCGTGTTGATGCCCGTGCCCACGGCCGTGCCGCCCACCGGCAATTCCAGCACGGCGTTTCGCGCACGTTCGGCCCGCTCGATGGAAAGTTCCAGTTGCCGAGCGAATCCCGAGAATTCTTGTCCCAACGACAACGGTGTCGCGTCGGCCAGATGGGTTCGGCCGATCTTGAGGATATCGGCGAACTCCTCGGCCTTGCGATTCAGCGTCGCTTGCGCTGCTTGCAGGGCGGGGATGAGTCGCTGCTGGATCTCTTGGGCCGTCGCTACGTGGATGGCCGTGGGGAACGTGTCGTTCGTGCTTTGCCCCATGTTGACGTGATCGTTCGGGTGAATCGCCTTGTCGGGCGAAAAGCGATCTCCGCCCGAAAGTTCGATGGCTCGGTTGGCGATCACCTCGTTTGCGTTCATGTTGCTCGACGTACCCGATCCGGTTTGGTACACGTCGATAGGGAATTCGGCGTCGAAACGGCCGGCCGCGACTTCGCGCGCGGCTTTCAGTAAGGCCTCGACCTGGGCTACGGTCAGCGGTTTTTTGCCCGAACCGGTAAGACGCCCAAGCTGATGATTCGCCTTGGCCGCGGCCCATTTCACCAGCCCCATGGCGTGGATCATCGCCGGCGGAAGCCGACGGCCGGAGACGGGGAAATTCTCGACCGCCCGTTGGGTCTGGGCACCGTAATAGGCTTGCGCCGGCAAACGAACTTCACCCATCGAGTCGCGTTCGATTCGGTAATCGGTCATCGGAAGAAAACCTCGTGCATCATGGGACGATACGATCGGCAAACGCTCCCATCGAGAGGAACGCACAAGCCGCAGTCCAAGCCGGAAAGCCTAGGCTGCGACATCTTTTATGCGTGTCGGAATCGACGAGAACATGTCCGATTGTATCGTTGCGCCGAACCCGGACAACAGCCGCAACAGGCGGACTTTCTTCGTGACGGCGCAAAAAGACTCGCCGGAGGAGGAACGGCTCCGGCGACGCGTGGTCGGTCGGCGAGAGGGTCAGCCGAGCAGTCCGAAATTGTGACGCAGCACGAAATAGATTCCGATCAAGATGAAGATCGCGCCGCTGCCGTAACGGACGGCCAGCTCGATCTTGGTCAGGATGTTGAAGGCCTTTCCCAGTTGTTGCGCGGCGAACGCAATTACCAACGCGAACAAAAGAACGGGCAGGCCCGTGCCCACGCCGTAGAGGAGCGACGGCCACAGGGGGCTCGTTTCGGCG
>CAYVVR010000413.1:0-4154 GCA_964454655.1 uncultured Planctomycetaceae bacterium
ACGGGCGTGTTTTCAGCGGTGGCGATCGTCCAGGTTTGCGTGTCGGCGGCAAGGCGGCGACCGTCGGGCAGCAACCACTCGGCCCCGGGAAGGTCACCACCGACCGCGACTTCCAATCGCCCGCGACCGGGCGGCGTCCAGGAGAAATAGTCGCGATCGCCTTTTCCGAGCGTGCCGTTCCATTGTCCTGCCAAGCCGTCGGCGCTCGGGGCGAGAAATTGGTCGAGGGAGCCTGCCGCCTCGGGCGTGTCGCCGAAGGCATCGGCGGGCAGAATCGATTCGACGGCCCGGACGACGTTCAAACGCTTGTAGGTCGCCTGCGTAATCGGGTCGTACAGGGGATCGGCCGTCGCGAACAGAATATCGCGGATATCTTCGGGAGTCGGCGATCGTCCGGCCTGTTCCGACGCTTGCCGAACGACGACCGCCGCGGCGGAAATCGCCGGCGCCGCCATGCTCGTTCCCGAAAAACGAACGAAGTCGTCGTCGATGCCGTTCGAGTTGCCGAGGTAATCCGGGACGGTGCTTAGAACACTTTGGCCGGGGGCGGCAATCGCCGTCGTGCTGCGCTGCGAGTAGTAGCTCAAGTTGCCTCGGCCGTCGCTCGACATTGCCGCGATGACGACGGAACTGGACGCCGGGTAATTCAAGCCGGGCGTTTGATACGTGAGAAACGAGTTGCCCGCCGCCGCAACGACGACGATTCCGTCGGCTTCCAACAAGGCCAATTCGTCTTCGAACGGGGCGGTGCTCGACGCGGCCGAAGCGTTCTGTTCGAGTCCGAGCGAAATGTTCACCGTAGTGACGGGAAAACGGAAGTCGTTCCGATGCAGATGAACCCACGAGAGGGCCTCTTCGACGTTGGTGATCGAGGCTCGCCCCGATGCTTCGACAACCCGCAACGCGATTAGGTCGACGCCGGGGACGAGCCCCGGGGCCTGCTGATCCTGCGAAGCGAGGATGCCGGCGACGTGCGTACCGTGCGATCCGTTGGGCGGATCATCGTCGAAATCGGGATCGCCCGTGCCCGAGAAGTCGTACCCGCCGACGACCACGGTGGTTCCTGAACGCTGAAGGGCGAGGTGGTCGGCCGCGACGCCGGTATCGATGACGACGACCGTTTGGCCCGTGCCGTCGAGACCGTATCGGTCGCGCAGCGAGGCGAAATCGGCCGAAAGGGTTCCGGGGGAAAGGCCGGCCTCGGAAGACGAGAAGGGAACGATCGGATCAGGCGGCGTGGCGAGTGCTGCTTGTGGCCCCACGACCGCCGGTGCGAGGCGGTCTTCCAGACATTCCATGCCTAGTCGGCGAGTTTGCCGACGGTGGTGATGTGGCATCGTGCCGGTCTCCTGGTGAAGTGCCGTCACTTCCGATTTTGCCAGGATTACCGCCCGCGGACAACGAGTGAACTTTAATGATTTTGATGCTGCTCGCAAACTTTCTGGGGATTGTGCAGGTGTCTCAAATTGCCTGTCTTGTGTTTTGGCGAGCGTCGTTCTTTGGTGATCCTCTTGTCGATGGGAGACTGCGAAAGATGGGCGTATTGCGGCGTTTTGGTTGAGGTTGCTATTGACTCGGATTATGCGTTTTGCCACATTCGTGTGGCTCGATTTTGGGCCGCTTTACGGAACGACTTGTTCGCATCGCCGGAACTTTTCGCGTTGGGGGGGCTGTGAGCACGCTCGATCATACAACGGTCAAGGAAGACCGGCACCGCATCAAACCCTTTTGCGAAACGCCGTCCCTTCCGGATCGGCAGGGTTCACCGACGGCCGAAGGATCGCCCGACGAGCAGCCGCTTGTCTCGGAACGCTATCGTCGCTTGTCGATCCGGCGGAATTTCTTCTGGATGACGTTGGGGCAGGCGAGCCGACTGGCGTCCCGGGTCGGAATGTTCGCGTTGCTGTTGAAGTTGGGAATGGCCGGGCCGGTTGCCGTCCTGGTGGCGCTGAGTGCGTTGACGTCGCCGATTTTCGGACTGGCGGGTTTGGGGCTTCGGGCCACGTTGATCCACGACGTGCAGCGAAAGTACCCCTTTCAGACGTACTTCAGCATGTTGACGGTGTGTGCCGGGGTAGCCTACGTGGCCTCGCTTTTCGTCGCCTATTCGGCCGGATACGGTGCCGACCGAATGATACCGCTGGTGTTCTACGGGATCGCCCGCGTGTTCGACACGCTGTCGGAAATCGTCCAAGGGGCGTTTCAGCGTGAAGAACGGATGGACTATATCGGCCTGGGGTTGGTGTGGCGCAACGGCCTGGAGCTCTCGGCGTTGGTGGTCGGCGTGTTGGCGACGGGGAGTTTGGCGGTCGGTTTGTTCGGGTTCGCCGTTGCCTCGGTGGTTGTGTTTTTCGCTTGGGATACGCGACATGCGACCAAGCTGTTGGCGGCTTGCCGGGCCGCCGAACTGGAGTGGGGAGAAAACCTTTCCGGTGCGAATGCCGGTCCTGCCGAATACGTCGGATTTTGTCGGCCCACGCGACAATGGGCCGGGCTGTTTTTACTGGCGTTGCCGCTGGGCGTGGTGGCAATGGAACTGAATTTGATCACGGCCATTCCGCGATATTTCGTCGATGCCTGGTTGGCCGACGAATCGCTGGCCGTGTTCGGAACGTTGTTGTCGCTGGCGGGAGCCGGGATGCTGGTCGTAACGGCATTGGGGGGATCCATGAGCCCCCGCTTGGTCCGTCTGTACGACGCCGGCGATCTGGGGGCGTATGCCCGCCTCTTGCTTCGGTACCTGGGCGTCGTGTTTTTGCTGACGGCCGTCGGTTACGGTGGGCTGCGCTTTTTGGGACGTTCCGTCTTGCAAATTGTTTTGGGGGCGCTGGTGGCGAAACACCTGGACTTGGCCCTGCTGCTGTTTCTTGCCGGGGGGGCCATGTACGTGACGGCGGTTTTCGGCCGGGCGGTCGATGCGACGCGAAGCTTCAAGTCGCACGTGGTGATCCGCGGAGTCACGATCGGGTGGCTGCTCGTGTTGGTGCCGGCTTTGATCCGCCAAGGCCTTGAAGCAGGGCCGACCGCCGGGTTGCACGGGGCGGCGTGGGCGGTTTTGTGGGCCAATATCGCCACCCTGCCGGCGTACGGCGTCGTCCTGGTGTGGGCTTGGCGACGCCGTCTGCGACGGCGGACGATCGACGGTTCGGACGCAACGATTTGCGATTGACGCCCGACGCGATTCCCGGTACCGTTCCGGCTGATCGATTTTGCCCGTGGGAAGATCCTGCGCGCGAAACGCGGTACCCCGGGGATGCTGGATGGCCCGGCGTCACCGACGGGAACAGGGCGTGGGACGCCGTAGATCGCCGGAGAGCTTGCGGATGGAGCCGCTTCGGGTTTTGCATGTCTTCAGCCGAATGCAGCACGGAGGCGCCGAGCTGCGCACGCTCGACGTGATGGAGTACCTCGCCGCCCAGGGTGCTCCCGTGCGGATGGACTTTTGTGCCCTGTCCGGCGAACCGGGGGCCCTCGAGGATCGGGTTCGCGAGCTGGGCGGACGCGTTTTTCATCTGTCGATTCGGCGCCGAGGCTTCGCCGGTCGTTTCCGTCGCCTGCTTGGGCAGGAACGTTTCGACGTCGTGCACTCGCACATTCATTATGCCTCGGGAGTCATCCTCCGAATCGCCGAAAGTTGTGCAATCGCCGAGCGCGTCGCCCACTTTCGCAGCAGCAAAGACGGGGCTGGGAACACGTTGTGGCGTCGAGGTTACCGCGCCTTGATGCGGTGGTTGATCGACCGAAATGCGACGTCCATCGTGGCCGTTTCTCGCTACGTGATGGAAACGAGCTGGTCGCGGAAGTGGCGGCGAGACCCTCGATGCCGCGTCATCTACAACGGCCTGAATACGGAACGTTTTATGCGCGTCGACCGTCGCGAGGCGGAAACGCTCCGTCGTGACTGGGGAATTCCGACCGAAGCCAAGCTGTGGATTCATGTCGGGGCAGGGCGGCCGCCAAAGAATCACGGGCGGCTGTTGCAGATTTTCCGCGAGGTTGCCGAACGGGACGGCGCGGCTCATCTGGTCTTGGTCGGCGACCTGGGGCCGATAGAACGCGAGCTTCACTCCCAGGCGGCATCGCTCGGCATTGATGACCGCGTCGTCTTCGCCGGTTGTCGCGACGACGTGCCTACGTGTCTTGCTGCCGCCGAC
>CAYVVR010000414.1:0-4148 GCA_964454655.1 uncultured Planctomycetaceae bacterium
CCGTCGGGGTTCCGAAAACCTCGAATGGCCACTCGCGCCGCTTGATGGATCGCCGACAACACCCCCATTACCTGCACGTGATAGCGGTATTTGCCCCGAAGCTTCGCGATCGGCGCCGGTGCGGGCCCCAGAATTCGAATGGACTGCCGATATTGCTCGTTCTCCACCTGCTCGCACGCCTCCCGAAAACGCCGCGTCAATTCGGCGGCGGTCGCCTGCACCTGGTCGGGGACCTCGCCTCGCACGATAAAACGAATGACGTGCGAAAACGGCGGAAATCCCAAGGCCCGGCGCAACGGCAACTCGTTCTTGACAAACGTCTCGTAGTCGTGGCGAGCCGCCGCCTGGATGGCGGGATGATCCGGGTTGTACGTTTGCACCAACACCCGGCCGCCCCGGCTGCCTCGGCCGCTCCGTCCCGCCACTTGCGTCACGAGCTGGAACGTCCGTTCAGCGGCTCGGAAATCGGGAAGATGCAACGCCGTGTCGGCATTGATGACGCCGACCAACGTCACACTGGGAAAATCGAGCCCCTTGGCAATCATCTGGGTTCCCAGCAAGATTTGCACCTCGCCGCTGCGGAAGCGTTGAAGGGCCTGCTCGTGGCTGTTGGGTCCGCGCATCGTGTCGGTATCCATGCGCAGACACACGTAATTCGGAAATCGCGCCCGCAATTCGGCTTCCACTCGCTGCGTTCCGATCCCGCTGTAACGGATTCCCTCGAAACGGCACTCGGGGCAATCCATCGGGGCGGGCACGGTGTAATCGCAGTAGTGGCAAACGGCAACGTCCTCGGTCCGGTGATGCGTCAAGGCGATTTCGCAATCGGGACACCGCACGACGAAGCCGCACCCGGGACACTGAATATGGGTGGCATATCCTCGTCGATTGAGAAGCAAGATCACCTGGCCGCCGGCCGAAATCGCTTCGTCGATCGCCTGTGACAGTCGCGGTGTAATCGCGGCCCGCGTGCCCACGCGATGGCGTCGATCCCGCAAATCGATCACCTCGACTTCGGGCATGGGCAACTTCGAGATGCGCTGCGGCATGGCAACCATCACGGCTCTCTGCCGCTTGGCCCGAAACCACGACTCCAACGAAGGCGTCGCGGAACCGAGTACCAACGGCACGCGTTCCAGCTGCGCCCGCTTGGCCGCGACCTCGCGCGCATGGTATCGGGGTACGGTCTCTTGTTTGAAGGTCGATTCGTGCTCTTCATCGAGGACGATCAACCCCAGTCGCGGAACGGGGGCGAAGACGGCGCTGCGGGCGCCGATCACGACCGGCACGCGTCCTTCGGCAATCTGCTGCCATTGGTAATGCCGCTCGGCATCGGTCAGCTTGCTGTGCAGCACGGCCACTCGTCCGAACCGAGCCTCGAATCGCTTGACCGTCTGCGGCGTCAAACTGATCTCGGGCACCAGCACAATCGCCTGTTTGCCGTACGAAATCACCTCTCGAATCGCCTGAAGATAGACCTCCGTCTTCCCGCTGCCGGTCACGCCGTGAATCAACACGGTGCGATGCTCGCCGCTGTGCAGGGCATCGAGAATGGCGTCCAACGCCCGACGCTGATCGGTATTGAGAGTGAGATCGTCTTCTTCCCTACCTTGCGGTTTGACCGTCGTCGGTCGAAATCGACGTTCTTGTTCGCAAACCAGGATCCCCCGTCCCACCAATGCGCGAATCGGTCCCGCCGAGCAGCCGGCAAGTCGCTGCAACTCGTCGGAAGCCAAAGGTTCGGGCGAAGCTGCCAACGTTTCGACGACCCGACGTTGCTTCGGCGGCAGGTTCGGCAACACAGCCTCCAGCCGTGCGCGCACCTCTTCGGCAAGGTCGTACAAGTTGACCGCTCGGGTTCCCGCTTGATTGCGAACCGCAACCGGCACCACGGCTTCGAGCACTTGCCCCCAATTGCACAAATAGTAGTCCGCTATCCAGCGGGTAAGCTCGAGCATCTTGGGGGAGAGAAGGCTCACATTGTCGACAACATCCAATATTTCCTTGAGCCGACGCCCGGCACCCCGATGTCGTCCCACGGCGACACAATAGCCGGTTCGCCGATGATTTCCCCGGCCCAAGGGAACGACTACCCGCATCCCCACGGCCAGTCGGTCGAGAAGCGATTCCGGGACCACGTAATCGAAGACTCCGTCGAGACCTTTGGCGAAAACGACCGATGCAATGGGGCGATCTTCCTGGGAATCAAGCTCCCAGGGTTCCGGATCGGTATCGAAAAGTCGCGGTTGCTTCGATGTCATACCCACCCCGAAAAGAGCCTCGAAGGCCCGGCTGGGACTTCAATTGTCGCTTTTCGCTTTGATTCTGTACAAAAGAACACGTGCTCGTCGCCCGATCGCTCGTGGGCACGTACCCCATTCGGGGCTCTAATGGTATGATCACGACAAGAGGGCGGAAGCGTGCGATTCCATGATCCGCATGTCACACGTTCCCGCACCCAGACGGCACACGATTCATGATAGGGCATCCCTCGGTGGAATGCACCCGCTCCGGCGTCACCTTCGGCAACCCCTCCGACTCAGGCCAACCAACACGAAACGATGAGACTAGGCATCTTCGGCGGCAGTTTCGATCCGGTGCACTACGGTCATTTGCTCTTGGCGGAAACCTGTCGGGAACAACTATCGCTCGACCGGGTGCTTTTCGTACCGGCTGGGCGTCCGCCGCACAAACCGGCCGAATCGCTGTCTCCCGCCCAAGACCGGGCCGCAATGCTGGAACTGGCGATCGGCGGGAACCCTCATTTCGAAATCTGCCGCTTCGAGCTCGATCGCGACGAAGTAAGCTACACGGTGGACACACTGCGCCGCCTGCGCGAAGAGTACCCCGATGCGGGCCTCTTTCTGCTCTTGGGAACCGACATGTTCCACGACCTGCCGAATTGGCGCTGCGCCGCCGAGATCGTCCAACTCGCGACCCCGGTGCCCGTTCGGCGTTGCGGTATGCCGCCGCTCGAAGTCGACAAGTTGACGAGTATTTTGGACTCGGCACGTTTAGAAATCGTGCGCAACCTCGTCGTGACCGCTCCCCAAGTCGACTTCTCGGGCACCGATCTGCGAGAACGAGTCCGCACGGGGCGCAGCATCCGATACCGCACGCCCCGGGCCGTGGAAGAATACATCTACGCGCACGGGCTCTACGGCAGCGCACGGCCTACCACGCCCTAACCTCGACAGGCCGTGTGTTCTCCGAGAGCGAAAGCCTCGGGACCGGCGTCCCCGGCCGCTTCAGGACATCCGCCCGATCAGGCCGTTTTTCGCTGCCGGTAGGCGGCCGGCTCGTACGCGACTGCATTCCCCATCGGAACGACCGCCGCGTCGCGACAAATCTCTTCAAGCTGCGAAAGCACTTCAGAGGTCGGAAGCGAGAGATCGACAAACAAGACGCGAGCTCCCCGCAACTCGCAGACACTACACCCGGCCCCTGAAAGCCATTCTTCGCGAACCACCCATCCTTGCTCTTTTGCCGCATCCAACAAGAAACGAATCCGTTCGACCGAGTGCATCCAAGTCGCTCCTTCACCACAGACAAAATCGATACGCTTTGTCGCAAAGCTTCCGAAACCGAGCCTCCATTCTCGGCATCCTTGCCGAATGCCGTGTCAATTTCGGCAAGGTGTATAGCGTCTGCGGATTGTATCAGGAAGCGCTTCAGACGCACAGACGAATTCGACGATACGACTACAGCCTTGGCTAGCGGCAGATTCACGAACCCCGACAAGCAAGAGAACGTCGACAAAAGAGACAATGCCGCAAACCAAGGAAATATACCCAAAAACAGAAAACTAGGTTGTTCCACCGCTGAAGGGAAATTCGCACAGGAGCCATGGACGTGCCGAACCACGATTCGCCGAGTTTGGAAGAACAGGTCGAATTCCTGAAGAAGCAGCTTGCCGAAGCGGAGAAACTGACCGCGCTTGGAGAATTGGTGGGCACTACCACGCACGAATTCAACAACGTCTTGATGACGATCATCAACTGGGCCAAGCACGGGCTGCGGCACAAAGACGCCGCCACCCGCGAAAAGGCCTTCGAAACCATCCTCAATGCCGCCAATCGCGGCGCTCGAATCACCAACGGCGTCTTGGGAATCGCCCGCAACCGCTCCCAAGGCATGGAGCCGACCAA
>CAYVVR010000415.1:0-4147 GCA_964454655.1 uncultured Planctomycetaceae bacterium
GAAAAAAATCTGCCGCAAATGTCAGCGGGAAATTCTGGCGGCCACGCACATTTGCCCCTACTGCCGCACTTACATTGCCGGGTTGAGCGATTTCTTGACGAAATGAAGGCGTCTCACGATGTCGCCGGTTCTTTGCCGTGTCGGGGCGTTTGAAGGGGATGTGGGGCCCCGGGGGAGTGTTTTCGCACGATTTCTCTGACATTGCCCCCCCGATTGGGGTGTGACGTGGCACGCCCAAAGCGCATAGAATACGTTGTTCTCGGTCGGCATTCGCCGACGGTCGACGGTTTTCATCTTGGCGCCGAAGCCCGGATGAAGGGATGATGAACTCTGGATTTCCAATCGTTTCCTTGCCGGGAGATCGATACCGGCAGCATTGTACAGGGAGTCTCTTGGAAAGGCCTCGATGTCACCACAAACACTCTCGGTCCTCAACGCAGAAACGTTGTTGGCAATTCTGGGGCCGTGTGATCAGTACTTGCGGATGATCCGGAATGCGCTTGGAGTACGGATCACGACGGCAGGAAACAACATCGAAGTGACAGGAAAAGACGCTTCGGTCGCGCAAGCGATTGAGGTGTTGGAGCGATTGAGGCTCGGGGTAAAGCAGAACGGGGCGATCGTTCGGGGCGACGTCGAACGCGCATTGGCCGAGGTTCAGGCGGGAATTTCGCGCGCCGATTCGCGTCCGATCGAAGTTTACTCGGGCCGCAAAATCGTGCCCCGCACCATCGGGCAGGCGAAATATCTCGATGCCATCCGACGGCATGATATTGTTTTTTGTAGAGGACCGGCCGGGACGGGGAAAACGTACTTGGCCGTGGCGGCGGCCGTTTCGGCGTTGCGCGGTCAGCAGATTCGCAAGATCGTTCTCGTTCGACCGGCCGTCGAGGCGGGCGAGAGCCTGGGGTTTCTGCCCGGCGACCTGCAAGCCAAGATCAACCCCTACCTACGCCCGTTGCTCGACGCATTGCACGAGATGGTCGACCACGATACGATTCGAAGGTTTACCGAGGAGCAGCGAATCGAGGTATTGCCGTTGGCGTACATGCGGGGCCGAACACTGAACGAGGCTTTCATGATCCTCGACGAGGCGCAAAATACGACGGTTGCCCAAATGAAAATGTTCCTGACTCGAATGGGGACCGGCTCGAAGATCGTCGTATCGGGCGATACGACACAGATCGATTTGCCCTCGCATACCCGCAGCGGATTGATCGACGCCTGGCGCCGTTTGAGCTCTGTCGACGGGATCGCTCGGGTGGAGCTGAGCAATCGCGATATCGTTCGGCACCCGTTGGTCCAGGCGATCGTAGACGCCTATGAGGCCGATGCTCCGGCATCGCCCAGGAGGGACAAGTAACCGCCATGGCTGCGGGAGGCTCACGACGGCGGCGTGCCGAACGCGCCGCCGGGTTTACGTTACCTCCGAGCAAGTGGGAGCAAGCCTGGCGCAGTTTGCGTCAGCGCGAGGTCGTTCTGCGCATTGCGATCGCCCTGGGAACGGCGGTGTTGCTGTGCTTGATCATGCGGGCGTGGGAGCCGCCGCTGGGAAGCCGCCTGGGAGAAACGGTCGCTCGGGATGCTGCGTTGGGATACCCCGGCGGCAACGCTTATCTGCATCTACGAGCCGATGAAGTCGGAACCGAGGTGTCGGATCTGCGCGCCGATTATCACCAGTTCTTGGCCGGGCGGTCGGTTGCCCAAAAGCTTGCTCGTTTCGCGGCGGTGTTCTTTATCGTGGTCGCGACCTTGGCGGCGTGCGGCATCTACCTGTACTTTCGGGAACGGTGGCTCCTCATACGGCTCCCTCGCTTGCTCATGCTGCTCGGCGTTCACGTCGGCTCGCTCGCCGTGGCTATTTGGGCATCAGGGGGATCCCGGCATGCCGAGATTATTCCGCTGCTGTTGTTTGCGCAAACGCTTGCCATCGCCTACAACCAGGAACTGGCGTTGCTGTTCAGTGCCGTGTTGGTCTTTCTTCTCGCGTTGGCACTGGGCTTCGGCGTTGGAGCCTGGTTGGTTTGGATGGGCACCTTGGCGGTCGCGGTGATCCAACTGAACCGCATCCGAAATCGCACCAAGTTGCTCTACGTGGGAATGATTGCGGCCGTTGCGTCGGCCTTGTTGCGGTTGGCCGTTGCCTTCTTGAACGACACGCCGATCGACGAAGTCTTGCTGGAAGAGATCGGCTGGCAATCGTTGTGGATCGTGCTGTCGGGGTTCCTGATGACGGGCTTGCTGCCGTTCGTCGAGCGGGCGTTCGGTGTCTTGACCGACATGAGCTTGCTGGAACTCACCGATTTGTCTCATCCGCTGCTGCAAGAATTGGCGCGTCGCGCCCCGAGCACCTACAACCATTCGATCAACGTGGGAGCAATCGCCGAAGCGGCTGCCGAGTCGATCGGGGCTCGCGGGTTGCTCGTCCGGGTCGGTGCGTATTTCCACGACATCGGCAAGATGCTCAAGCCCGACTATTTCATCGAGAATCAAGAGCCGGGCGAAAACCGACACGAGACATTGGAGCCCCAACTCAGCAGCCTGGTGATCATCGCGCACGTGAAAGACGGGGCCGAGTTGGCACGTCGTCACGGGTTGCCCGAGCCCATTATCGACTTTATCGAGCAGCATCACGGAACGACGCTGGTGGAGTATTTCTACGGGCAAGCTCGGGCGAAAAACGAAACCGAAAATCGCGAAGCCGGCGTCGATGAAACGAGTTTTCGGTATCCGGGGCCGCCCCCGCAGACCAAGGAAACGGCCGTCCTTATGCTGGCCGACGCCCTCGAGAGTGCCACCCGCGCTTTGAAGGAACCGTCGCCGGCGCGAATCGAAACCCTGGTTCGCGAGATTGCCGGGCGAAAACTCGAGCAAGGGCAGTTCGACGAAAGCAATTTGACGTTGCGGGAACTACGCACCATCGAAGATAGCATCATCAAGTCGTTGGTGGCGATGTACCATGGCCGGATCAAGTATCCCGAGCGCAAGACGCCTGAGAAATCGGGGGCGTCTCGACCGGGAGAAACCGGTAAGGACGGTAGCCCGCGTGCCGAGCAGACCGGTGCCGACCAACCGACGACGACCGACAAATCGGCGGAAGGGATGAAACCGGCAGATGCCCGGGCGACGCAAGCGACCGAAGCGAGCCCGCAACCGGAGACTACCGAATCTTGACTTTCGGAGTCCGAGAAACGAAAGAGACACCCGCTAGCCGACATGCCGATGAGCGAAGATTCCGATTCGTCCGCCGAACCCTATCGGATTACGATCGAAGACGAGACGGGAAGTCTTTCCGACACCGTTTTGGCCAAGGTTCGTTCGGTCGTCGACACCGTGCTCCGACGATGGAACGTGCCCCGGGCCGAACTGGAATACCGTTTCGTCGACGATGCCACGATTTGGGAGATCAATCGGCGTTTTCTCGGCCATGATTATCCGACCGACGTGATCAGCTTTCCGCTCGAGGACGGCGATTCCTTGGAGGGAAGTATCGTGATCAGCGTCGATACGGCACGCACGCAGGCCGAGGCCTTTGGAACCTCGCCCGAGATCGAGTTGTTGCTGTATGCGGCGCACGGTACATTGCATCTGGTCGGTCTTGAAGATGCCCGACAAGAAGATCGCAGCCGGATGCGGCAGGCCGAGCGGGAAGTCTTGCGAAGCGTAGGCATCGAACTACCGGAATCGCACGATGATACGTAACGATCAGCCGGAACGTGATCTGCCGACCGGCCCCCAGACAAACGAACCGAGGAGGTGACCGACGCCCGTGGACGACAGTTTTTGGTTCTGGACGGCGTTGATCGGTTACGCGCTCACTTGCGCAACCGCGACCGCTGCTCGAGCCTTGCGAGGGTTTTCCCGGAGCGACTTGTTGGACTTAGCCGAGCGCGATCACCGGGAAGATCGGTACCGACAAGTGTTGACGCGTCACGAGTCGATCGCGTGGGCGTTGGAGGGCGCCGAGTGTATCTTGGCCGTCGTGACGGTCGTGGCGGCCGTCTTCTATGCAACGGCGGACCAAGACGGCGTGTCGCTCGGTCGAACGGCGGCGGTCGTCGGAGCGGTTGCGATCGCTTTGTTGGTGGGGCAGATCTGGATCGCCCGCAGCGTTGCGCGGATATGGCCTGAGGTCGTCGTTTTTCGG
>CAYVVR010000416.1:0-4145 GCA_964454655.1 uncultured Planctomycetaceae bacterium
TTCCCGGCGTGCCGCTGGCGGCTTACAACGTGTCGGGCGAGTTCAGCATGATCAAGGCCGCCGCCGAAAAAGGCTGGCTCGACCAGCAACGCACGGCATTGGAATCGCTGGTCGCCATCCACCGCGCCGGCGCCGACATCATCATCAGCTACTGGGCGAAAGAAGCCGTGGCGTGGCTCGAAGAACTCTCGAGCTAAAGCCGCCGCGGTCGCTTGCCGTCATTTCCACTCCAACGGCGCGATACTCACGCCGCGATACGGCCATTCGACGCTCGAGATGAACCAATCGCCCGCCTCGTCTTGAAACACCTCGGGCGCATGGGCGTCGAGCGTCGTCAACAAGTCGTCGCGATCGAAGTGCAACGGATCGGTCGACCGATAGACGTACGTGACGTGCTGATAAGCACCTTGCAAGTCTTTGCGATCCCACACACCGTTCCATCCGCACACGAACAAGTAGTAGGCATCGCGGTAGCGGACGAGAAACGGCGATTCGGGATCGACGCCCTCGGGCATTTCGAGGATGCGTCCCCGCGGCGTCCAGTTGCGCAAGTCGCGCGAGGTGGCCGCACTCACGGCCCCGTCGCCGCAGACGACCATGTAGTACACATCGCCGTCTCGCAAGATGCCCGGGTCGCGTCCCGGCGGCGCACCCTCCAGCGGCCCGGTGGGCTTCCAATGGAACAAGTCGTTCGACACGGCCGACCGCATGGGCGTAGGACCGTAGATCATCACGTAGCGGCCGTCGTGCCGCACGATCGTCGGCGCGTGAATCGCGCGAATCTCGTCGGGCCGTTCGGCCGGCGGAAGCACCTTCGCCCGATCGGTCCACAGGCCGGGTTTCAACACTTCGCGCAGCGTTCCACGCGGGGCGGTCGCGTGGAATAACAAGTTCTCGCCCAGGTGGACGTTCTCGAGGCTCGTCCGCGGATGCGTAATCCCGAACACGTGCCACACGCCGTTTTCATCGCGCACGAAGCAATGATCGTTCGGAACCCACTCGCGGTAAAACTTGCCCGCGACCAACTCCCCCTCGTCGGGGCCGGGGAAGACATCTCCGGCCGGCTTGTACACGTTGACGTATTCGCCGCTACGGTGCGGAACCGGCACGGTTTGGGAACACTCGGCGGCCGATACGATCGAACCGGCAACGGCCGCTGCCGCCGCAAGCGCGACAAGCCATTCTCGCGCAGACATGACCATCCTCCTGTTGTCGTGAAAGATCGTTCGTCGTTTACCAGGTCGCAACGAACCGAACGACGACGAGGAAACGTCCCGTCAGGCTACGTCGGCCGGTCGGTAGGCGGCAAGCACAATCTTTCGGCTCGAAGCTGGACGTTGCATTCTGAAACGCCGAACGAAAAAACGGCGCACCCGTTTCGGATGCACCGTCGTGTCTTTCTCGTAGAAGGAAACCCGCGTTGCGACTAGCGACGTCGGCGCCGCCAGAAGACGCCGCCGATCGCGGCCAAGCCGAGCAACGCCGTCCACGTGCCCGGTTCCGGAACCGCATTCACCTTGATCGCCACCGGATCGCCCAAGGCCGTCCCTGATTTCAGCGACACGTAGTTGCCGCTGCCGTCGGTATTGAACACCGGATTTTTCCACACCTTAAGCGCGAACGTGTATTCGCCTTCGGCCACCGGATCGAACGAGGCGTTCGGCTTTTGGGTGTACCAACCGGCGTTGGCGCTATCGACGCCCAAAAAGCCCATCCCGTTGTTCCAACTGTTTTGGAACTGGGTATCGCCCGAAGACGTGTAGGCCAAGAACCCCAGCGAACCGAGATCCGTTTCGGCCGTATCGGCCCCCGGATCGAAATCGTACAGCAATTCGACGGCATACGCACCGGCGGGATCTTTGGAGAATTCGACGTACCAATCGAAATTCCACCGGGCGTAATTCGCATCGGGGAGGGTACCGCCGAACGTGCCGCGTTCGACGTAGAAATACCCGTCTTGTCCGTACCATTGCGAATAGCTGTAGCGTCCGTGGGCGGTCAGCCCGAGCGTGATCGTAACGTCGTCCGAAGTGTCGGTGATCGTTCGAATCGCCACATGATCGTTGGGAATGCCCGAGCCGCCGAACGTCGCCGCCGGCAATTCTCCGAAATCGTCGAACGACGGCGCCGTCAAGGCCGCCTAAACACTCATAGCCGTTCCCAAGACGACACCCAGCGCGATGACACCACGCAGCATCTTCATTGTGTGCTCCTCTCTCTCCGGTACCCGCAATCTGGTCGAATCCGGCCGCGCATGCGACCGGCGCCGACAATTGTGTTTTGTCGACTATATCGATTCTGCTTCGCGAAAATGGAGAAACAAGCTGTCAAGAAAATAGTGTTTTTCTGCCATAAGCTTGACGCCCTTCGAGAGAATCGACACCGCGTGCTATGATATAAGGACGATTTGCCCGCGATATCGAGGAAAAGCCCCCCATCTCGTAAGGGGCCGCAACGGGCAACCGGCACAGCTTGTCTTTGAAGCGGAACGAGGAGCAGTCGGACGATGGCACAGCAGGCGACCAAGGCGGTTATTTTGGCACGCGGTTTGGGTACCCGAATGCGGCGCGAGGACGCCTCGGCGGAGCTGGACGAGGCCACCGCCCGCGTCGCCGCCACCGGCGTCAAGGCAATGATCCCCATCGATCGGCCGTTCTTGGACTATGTGCTTTCGGCGCTGGCCGATGCGGGCTATCGGCAGGTGTGTTTGATCGTCGCCCCCGACCACGACGTTCTTCGCCGCTACTACACCGAGGAAGTTTCGCTCACGCGGCTGTCGATCGACTTCGCCGTCCAACAAGAGCCGAAAGGAACCGCCGACGCCGTTGCCGCCGCCGCTGCGTTCGCCGGCAACGACCCGTTCATCGTGATCAATTCCGACAACTACTATCCGCAAGAAGCCCTGCGGGCGCTGCGCGAGGCCGACGGTCCCGCCACGGCGCTATTCGGCCAAGAGGCGATGCTGACCGGCAGCAACATCGCCGCCGAGCGGATCAAGGCCTTCGCCGTGGGGCTGATCGACGCCGAAGGCCACCTCGAACGGATCGTCGAAAAACCCGACGAGCAAACCTTGGCGACGTTGCCGCGTCCGTTGTGGCTAAGCATGAACTGCTGGCGTTTCGGACCGGCGATTTTCGAGGCCTGCGCCAAGATCGAACCGTCGCCGCGGGGCGAACTCGAACTGCCCAGCGCCGTCGAGTACGCGATGAAGCATCTGGGCGAGCGATTTCGCGCGCTGCCGATCGACGCCCCCGTGCTCGACATGACCAGCCGCGCCGACATCCCCGAGATACGTAAACGCCTCAAAGGGATCACGGTGAACCTTTAAGCGAGCACCTCGAAACGCCGGGTGATGGTTTGCTCGTTGCGCGTTGTTGACTAAGCTAGTTGGAAGATGACGGCGCGGGCGAACCGTCGTTTCGGCGGCTTTTCTTTCGGCTCGATCTCTCATCCGGAAACATCTCATGTGGCTCGATCGAAACGTGCGGTGGGCCGTCCTGCTGTTGGCAGGATTGGGCTGTTTGACGATCGTCTTGCATCTCCGGTTGCGGGAACGGCTCAAGGCCGCCGATAACGCCGAATATCGGCAACTGCGTTACGTCGTGGAATTCGAGGCCGAAGAACCGGGTGTGCAGGCATCAATCGCGGTGCCGGGCGACGGCGACGGATACCAAGTGTTTCGACGTGATGTTCGCGCGGCTCGCGTCACGACGGAAACTCTCGTCGCATCCGACGGCACGACCGAACTCATCGTGCGGCCGCGCGAACCCGGCGAATACACGATCGAAATGACCTTCGATCTTCGCATCCCGAGCGAACACGTACCAACGGCGGCGGCTCCAAACAGCGCGACCGATACCGCGCGGTACCTTGGCGCCGAGCACGACATTCCCGTCGGCGCAGTATTTTTACGCGATGCGTTGGCCGACATCGCGCGACGTTATCCGACGGAATACGCGAACGACCCTGCCGAAGCGATTTTTCGATTCTGCCGCGACGAGCTGACGTGGGCTCGCGACAGGGCCGACGATCCCGACGACGTCCTCGAAGACGGTCGCGGCAACGCATTGGGGCTCGCGAGGACGATGGTTGCCTTGAGTCGTCAGGCGGGCGTTCCCGCTCGGTTGGTCTGCGGCTTCTTGTTG
>CAYVVR010000417.1:0-3538 GCA_964454655.1 uncultured Planctomycetaceae bacterium
GGATTTCGCTCCGCGGCTGACCGCCGAACTCGGCGAGCTCGTCTTCCACGGGATCGCCATGCGACCGAGCAGCCCGACCGGGATCGGTCACATCGGCGAGCGCTACGTCGTCTTGTTGCCGGGCAATCCCGTTTCGTGCCTGTGTGCCTACGATTTCTTCGGCGGCAGGATCATCCGGCGATTGGGCGGTCGTCCCGCCGAATGGCCGTATCGTCGCGTTCGCAAACCGTTGCGGCGGAAAGCCGTGTCGGTCGTAGGCCGAACCGACTATTTACGCGTGCGATCGACGGAAGACGGGGTCGAGCCGTTGGCCGTCTCGGGGGCTTCGGTGCTTTCGTCGACGACGCGGGCGGACGGGTTCGTCGTCATTCCACCGGACTGCGAAGGGTATCCTCCGGGAACCGAGGTCGACGTGTTTTTGTACGACGATGTGCCGGATGTCGATCTGATCGCGGCCGTTCGATGAAGACACGACCGGTCGGCGACCGGTTCCTTAGTGTGTTATTGGGCTGGACCGTCGATCAGGGCGAACGCGCGGTGCATCGCCTCGGCCACCATGGCGACCGCCTTTTCAGGGGGAAGCTTGCGAAGCGATTTCTTGAACGGTTCACAATACACGGGGCCGTCGTAGCCGATTTCGACCAGGCCCGACAGGAACGTCTTCAGATCGATGACGCCGGTGGCACACGGCAGATCACGCGTCGTGTCGAGTTGTTCGTCGACCGCCAATCCGGCCGGGGCATCGTTCAAATGAACGCTGACGATCTGGTCTCCGCGAAGCGAGCGAAGATCGTCGATCGTTTCGTGGGCCGTGTACCAGTGCCAACTGTCGAGCGTGATGCCCACGTTCGGTAGATCGATGCAGGCGATCAACTCCTTCATTTCGGCCATCGTGTGGATGAAGGGATGGCGATAGCGCGTCCAACTGGTCTTCGGGCCGACGTATTCGAGTCCCAGCTTCAGGCCGTAATCGTCGAGAATGCGGGCGACCGCGGCCAATCGCTTGGCATGGCGAGAAAAGTTGCGGCGATAGGTCAGCTCGTTCGAACCGGGAACGATCCAGGTGCCCAGCCGCCCGACGCCTGCCTTTTGTAGCACCTTGGCGAATTGCGGCAAACGCTTCAAATCGGCGACGAACTCGGCTTCGTCGCCGCGGAATTGGACCGGCAAACCGGTCACCGACCACGACAACCCCTTGGCTTTCAGTTCGTCCAACAACGAAGCGAGTTCGGCGTCGTCGAGTTTCGACAGGGCGTCGGCTCGTGGTTCGACGGCCTCGAACCCGTATTGCGAAGCCCACGCGATCGATTGACGTAGGTCGGCATTGACGCCGATCGCACCGCAGTGCAGTGCCATCCGAAAACGACGTGCCCTGCGAGACGTCGAGGCATCTTCGGCACCATAAAGACGGGTGGCCGTGGAGACTCCGGCGGCCAACCAAAGGGCGCCGGCGGTTACAAAGGTGCGACGATCGAGCGGCATCGGCGGACTCCTTCTCCGGAATCTAGGCGTTCGCATCGGTTACGACCGTGCGCTATGCTAGTTGGTGCCGCGGCCGTCCGCAACTACGGGCGACGGGTGACGGTCGAACGCTCAATCGACGATCAGATGCATCGCGGCCAAGGTGTTGCGGATTTCGGGATTGCGGAGCAGATCCTCAAGGCGTCGAACGGCGGGTAATTCGTGCCGGTCCTTGCGAACGGCCAGATCGTAGTGTTCTTCCGTGATCGGCTTGAATCCCAATCCGCGAAGCCTTGCGACCGGCTCGATGGCGACGCCCCAATCGGCTCGTCCCTGTGCTACCGCGGCGGCAACGGCATGATGGCTTTTGGGCTGATAGTGATATCCGGGCGGTTGTGCGCCTTCGAGCAAACGGTCGATCAAGATGCGCGTGCCGCTGCCTTGGTTACGATTGACCATCAAGCAATCCGAAAGCGAGGCCAATCGCCGAACGAGTGCCTCCGGCGTTTCGTCGGCTGCATCGGCGAAGCGCGGATCGTCGGTGCGAAACACGATTCCTTGCATCCGGCGGTAGCCGGGGATCAGGTCCATCGTGTCGTCGAGGAACGGCCGGTTGTATTGTCCGGTCGCGGGATCGAAAAGGTGCATGCCGGCGACGTCGCATTCGCCGCGTCGCAAGGCGTCCAAGCCGCCGCTCGAACCGACGGCCAAGAACCGCACACGAAGCCGCTGTTGAACCAAACGGCCCAGCAAATAATCGAGTCCCGGGCAATGGCTGCCGATGACGACCAGATCGGCCGGTTCGATATCTTTGGCCAACAGTTGCACCGTGACTTGGGTACCGGCTTCGAGCAACTCGGTATGCCGATCGATCGTGATGAAGCCGTCGGCTTGGCTGAACGTCGTGACCGATCCCGAGCCTTTGCCCATCGGATAGGCGGCCGGTAATTCTTCGCCCTCGTCGCGAGGGGCGATCAGTCCGACGAGAAGGTATTCCGTGCGACCGATTTCCGATCGGATACGAACGGGCACGCGGGCTTGGATCGTCCCATGCCGAAGTTCCGGCAGGCCCGCCCACTCGCGAATCACCGGCGCCACGAATTCGTGAAACGTGAAGATGGCCGAGGTGGGAAACCCCGGCAAAATGACGACCGGTTTGCCGTGATGCGAGGCCAGGCAGATCGGTTTTCCCGGTTTCAAGGCCACGCCGTGCGCAACGATTCCCGGACGACACAGCTCGCGGACGACGCGATAGCAAAGGTCGCCGGCACCTTTGCTCGTGCCGCCCGAGAGAAGAACGATGTCGAATCGGTCGAGCGATTCGGACACGAGTTGCCGCAGGCGATCGATATCGTCGGGGACGATTCCCAGCCGCACGGGAATGCCGCCCGATTCGGCGACCGCGTCGGCGATGATGCGGGAGTTCGAATCGTAGATCTTGCCCGGCGGCAGCGTCGTCGGGGCATCGTCGGACGCCACCAGTTCGTCGCCGGTCGAGATGATGCCGACGGTAGGGCGACGACGTACCGAAACGGTCGCGCGACCGAGCGCCGCCAACACGCCCGTCTCGCGGCTGGTGAGCCGAGTTCCCGCACGTAAAATCGTTTCGCCTGCGGCAATGTCGGATCCGGCGTACGAAATGCCGAAGCCCGGATGCACGGCCTTGCGGACGATGAGTCGGTCGCCCTCTTGGTCGGTGTGTTCGACCATGACGACCGCGTCGGCTCCACGCGGTACGACCGCCCCGGTTGCGATCGTAACGGCCGTTCCGGCGGAGACCTCGGATCGCGGCATCCGGCCCGGGGCGATGATCTCGTCGGCCAAAAGAAGTTCTTTGGGCGATTCTTCGGCGGCCCCGAAGGTGTCTGCGGCACGGACGGCGAAACCGTCGTAATTCGAACGATCGAAAGGCGGTACGTCCGTTTCGGCGACGATATCTTCGGCCAAGATTCGACCGACCGCCTCCGCCAAAGGAACCTGTTCGCTTTCGAGACGCGGCGAAATCGCTTGGCGAAAACGCCGTTCGGCTTCGTCGCGGTCGATGACATTCAAAAATTGTTCTTGCGGCATGGCGGGT
>CAYVVR010000417.1:3548-4136 GCA_964454655.1 uncultured Planctomycetaceae bacterium
GGTTCGTACGACGGGAAGAGATCGATTTGAAAAACAACCGGAATCGGCCGCGTCGGCGCCTTTTCAGTCGGGCGGCGAGCCCTCGGCGATTTTTTGCCGCTTGCGACGGCTGAGCCATAGATCGACGCATTCTTGGGCGAAAGCCGCGTCACGCGTGCGCCGAAGCAGATCGGCCAGCCCAACGACGTGTTGCCCGAAGTCGGTGGAGGCCTTCGTCGTCAGGTCTTGCGGTTTGCCGAACAGCGGGTAACGCATGAACAACACCAGAACGGCAACGGCCGTCCAATGGATGAGAATCCAGTTGAGCGGATACGCACGAAATATGCCCGGCGACTCCGATTGGGTCGTTTCGTCGCCGATGGGGACGTCGGTGGTTTTCGTTTCCAAGATGACGATGTTCAACGGTTCGTCGCCCAACGCATCGATGAGGTTGGCGGCCAGGCGGCGATTTTCGTGATCGACCAGCGGAACATTGAACAGGAACGAGCCGTTCGCAATGACCCAGCGATAGGTAGGAGGGGCTTCCTCCAGAGACGGCGAGTCGGACGTCTCGTCTTCGTCGGCTTCGAGGGGGCCCCATAGGGACGC
>CAYVVR010000418.1:0-4124 GCA_964454655.1 uncultured Planctomycetaceae bacterium
TTCCAGCGGATTCGGCGTCAGCCGGCGTCGGAGCCGTCGATTCTTCTTCCGTCGTCGCCTCGGCCGGCTGCTGCGTGTCCGTCGTTTCGGTCGTCCCTTCGTCGGTGGTCGTGGCGGCCGGTTGTTCATCGGTGGTGCCGCCGTCTTGATCTGTCGGCTTCGGGCAGCCCAACATCAGGCTCAGCCCCAGCACTAGCCCGACAAGCATGAGAAATCGTTGCATCGCTCCTCTCCTCCTGCGAAAGACGAAACTTGACAATGCGCCGGTCGACAAGCTCAAACGCGAGCCGTTCGACATCCCGGCGCGACAACGTCATGAAAAACCGAACGTAGCGCGTCCTCCTCGAAGGAAGATCGCAGATTCGGCATATCTAGAGGCCGCACGTGCGGCGTCGCTTCCTGTGGGCGGTGGGCAATCGAGGGATAAAAATTGAAAGATCACGTTTCGCGTCTTGTTGACTGCACCCGATAGCATAACGATCCTACTTCGGATTGCAAATGATTTTGTTTCCGAAGCGACACGCTTGTTTCTTGTGACCGGCAACGGGTGTGCGTAGGATCATGGAAACGGGAGGGCCTTTGTTTCGAGGCCTTTTTTTCGTTTGGAGGATGGGTGAATGATGTATGCATGTGCGAACCGGTGGAGACATGTGGCCGTCGCGGTTCTGAGCGTCGCCGTGGCATGGGGCGGGATGTCGGCGTGCTGTTCGACGCGGGCGGCTCAAACCGAAGTCGCGCCGCCGAACATCGTCGTCTTGTTTGCCGACGATGCGGGGTACGCCGATTTCGGCTTCCAAGGCAGTCGCCAGATGAAAACGCCTCAGCTCGACCGGTTGGCGGCCGACGGCGTGCGCTTCACGCAGTTTTACGTGACGGCCTCGGTTTGCGGACCGTCGCGGGCGGGGTTGATGACCGGCCGGTATCAGCAGCGATTCGGCTTCGAGGAAAACAACGTTCCCGGCATCATGAGCCCCAACAGCGCCTATCTGGACGACGAAATGGGGTTGCCGACCAACCTGCGGACGATGGCCGATTACCTGCACGACCTGGGGTATCGGACCGCGGCGTTCGGTAAGTGGCATCTCGGCACGGCGGATCGATACCATCCGACCAAACGCGGATTCGACGAGTTCTACGGATTCCGCGGCGGCGCCCGCAGCTACTTTGCGTATCGCGGACCGGCCTACGAGAAGGCCGGATTGGGACGTTGGCTCGAACGCGGGTTTGGGAACTTCGAAGAACCGGAAAAGTATCTGACCGAAGCGTTGGCCGACGAAGCATGTGCGTTCATCGAACGCAACCGCAATCGCCCGTTCTTCGCCTACGTGGCGTTCAACGCCGTGCATCAACCGATGCAAGCCGACCCTCGCGACGCCGACACGTTTCCCGAATTGGAGGGCAATCGGCGAACGCTTGCGCAAATGACGCTCGCCTTGGATCGCGCGTGCGGTCGCATCGTCGAAAAGTTGAAACAGGCGGGCGTGTACGATAACACGCTGATCGTCTTCACCAACGACAACGGCGGCCCTAGCGATCGCAACGCCTCGTGCAATTATCCCTTCGCAGGCGTCAAGGCAACGTTGCTGGAGGGCGGTATTCGCGTTCCGTGCGTCATGACCTGGCCGAAACGGTTGCCGCGGGGCGTCGATTACGATCAGCCCGCTTCGACGCTCGACTTGTTGCCGACTTTCGTGTCGGCCGCGGGCGGTACCGTTCCCGCCGATGCCGAACTGGACGGCGTCGACTTGTTGCCGTATTTGCTCGGCGAAAAAGAAGGCCGACCGCACGAAACGTTGTATTGGAAAAAGGACGTGCGCGCCGCGATCCGCGACGGAGATTGGAAGCTGCTGCGTTTTACCGACCGGCCCGCCGAGCTGTTCAACTTGGCCGACGATCCGGGTGAGCAGAACAATCTTGCCGCGTCGCACCCCGAAGTCGTGCGTCGACTGTTCAAGAAGCTGTTCGCCTGGGAAGTCACCCTCGAACGGCCGATGTTCATGCTGCGGCAGGCGGAAGAACAATGGGCGGCCGAGCGAACGGATCAGTTTCGCAAGCCGCCTGCGCCCGAGTTTTGATGCGGCCTCGCCGTTCGGTGATTCGAACGGCTACTGAAACTGAAAGATTCCGAACATCGCAGGCGAGATCGTTGCCGTTTCCGTTTCGACGAGCGATTCGACGCCTGAGCCCGGAATGATCCGTCGCACGCCCAACGCCCAGGTCGTGCCTGCGCGGGGAAAATCGGCGGTGAGCATTTCCAGGGGAATCGCCGCTTCCACTCGCCATCGGTCGTCTTGCCGGTCGACGGCGATGAACCAATCGGGATTCCAGTTTTTGTAACGCCCCAAGGCGTCGTGCGGATATCCGCGGCAATCGACCGCCAGCGAATACCACGTGCAGTAGTCGCGATCGAGATCGAGCATCCACTCGATGCGGTCCAGCCGCGACGCGTCGGTGTCGCGACGTCGAGGACGCCGGTCGTCGGGCGGGTAGACCACCGTCGGCGACTTCGGGCATTCGGCGTGAAGGTATAGGAAGGCCTCGTCGTAGGCGAAACGCAATACGGCCGTGGGACTGTCTCGGCCGGGCGAAGATGCCAGCGTGACCGGCGGTCCCCAATCCGGCTCATCGGCTTTTCCGTCGAGATAAGGTTTCGCTTGCATGCGCGACACGAAGACCAGCGGCTTGGGCGGCGGTGTTTGCTCGGCGGGTGTCCAACGCTCGGCGGCGGCGCACGCGTGCCAAGGATCGGTCGGGGGACGATAGCCGAAGGGCAGCAGCAGCTTTTCGGCGTCGGCCGGGTAGCCGCGCTGCCTCGCTACGGCCGCCAGGGGGAAACGAATCTGCGGCGACGACGCCCACGGCGCCGCCTCGCGGGCGAGTTGCGATTTCCACGTATCGGCCTGTTCGAGGAACGAATCGGAACCCCCGATGGCCGGGGCCGAACCGCCGGGGCCTACGACCCGGTCGGCCAAGCGACGTTGCGCGCGGATTTCACCCGACGCCAGCATGTGAATCAGCCGTTCGACGATGATTGGGTAATAGCCGGTGTCGCGGCAACGCGAAGCGGCCGATGTGAGCACTTCGACGGCCGCATCCCACTGCGCTCGATCGGCCAACAGGTCGGCCAATCGCAACAGACGTTCCGCCGCGGCATCGCCGGGCAGGTCGCCGACGACGATTTCCAGTTGGGCAGGTAACGAGGTCGGCTCGATCTTGCCGGTCGCCGCCGAGGTCAACACGGCATCGCTGCGCCGCCGTGCGGCCGCGCGACGTTGGGCTTCGGCCAAGGTGTTCGGGGCGATCTCGCGCCACAAGCGACGGGCACCGCCGCCGGGCGACAGGGCCAAGCCGGCGAACGGGTGGGTCGCCGTCGGCGGCAACGAAGCATCGGCGATCTCGCGATGGAGATAGACCGTTTTCCGGGCATCGATCGGCGGCACGTGCAGCAAGCTTTCGGCCTCGGCGGCCAAGTCGCCTACCGTCGTTTCGCAACGCGCCAAAAGTTCCTCGGGCGGAAGCGGAATGTCGTCCCGATCGCCGAGCGTCGTCAGGCCGAAGACACGCTTAGGACGCCAGGCACGCAGCCGGGCGACGGTGATCTGCTCGGCGAAGGCCGACGGATCACCCGCTTGTTGCACGGCCTCGGCAACGAGCTGTTCCAGCAGGTGCCCGAGCGGATCGTGTCGTGTCGGGTCGGAACGTCGGTAGACGACGACTTCCGGACGCCATGTGCGGATCGTGCGGACCAAACCGGCCAGCGCTTGTTGTCGCGCGCGGCCGTCGTGGGTGCGGTCCCAATCGCGCAGCACGTCGTCGGGCGAACGATACACGGCATCGTCGTCGGCGGCAAAACCGGGGATGATCTCCAGCGACGAGGCGCCCGTTCCGGCAGCGGCCGCTTCTGCGCGAAGCACGAGATCCGATCGCAAACCGCGGCGAGGGGCCCGGTCGGCGAGGATGGCGACCGACGTCAGGTAGGCGTCCTCCGCCGCGTATCGGGCGGGCAACTGCCAGGCGACTCGATCGGGCGAAGCGGCGAAGTAGAGCAGGGCTGCTTGCGTGCCTCCGGCAACGACCGGCGTCCACGATTCGCCGCCGTCTTCGGTCTTCAAAATCGTGCCCAA
>CAYVVR010000419.1:0-392 GCA_964454655.1 uncultured Planctomycetaceae bacterium
AATTCGACCTTCCCCGGACCGCATCGGGTTTTTCGTCCGAGAAAGGCTACACCGCTGTTCGAGGTCGTCGTTTTCCACGACGGCGGTGGGCAGGTTCTCTCGAGTATAGCAGCATCACATTCGCTAAAACCAGCACACCCGGTCGGATTCGAACGGGAAACGCGCGACAAGCTACATTTGAAAAGAGGGCCGCACGCCCTTTTCGCTCGAACGTGCCCAATGTCGGTCAAGCGGCTACCTTGCCATGTCCGTGTCACCCCATGTTCCCGATGTGCACCACGTCCGGCTACGACCTCGTGCCGGTTCGTTGCGACGCCTTTCGCCGCGAACGGCCCGGGCGGTTTCGATTCTTGCCTTCCTGCTGACGGCGGCCGCCGTCACGTTGACCTTTT
>CAYVVR010000419.1:402-4111 GCA_964454655.1 uncultured Planctomycetaceae bacterium
TCGCCGAAAGCAATCGCGTCGGAAGGCCGCGCGTAAGCAACGACATGGATTTGTACGACGCGATCGTCTCTCGCCTAGCGGCGGGCGAAGACTATTACACCGTGGCGGCGGCGGAACTTTCGGCCCGAGGCTTTCCGACCGGCAGCGTGTTCAACTGGCGATTGCCGACGCTCTCTCAAGGGTTGGCTCTTCTGCCGTCTCCGGCGTGGGGGAAGTTCCTTTTGGCAGCCTTGAGCGTCCTCGTCTTGCTCGGTGCGTTCGAACTTCTCGCGCGCGAAAACCGAGGAATTCTCGTTCCCGTGACGGCCGCCGTGTTGCTCATCGGCGCGATCGTACTTCCGGCAACACTGGGCCGCCAATACCTTGCGACCGAACTTTGGGCGGGCGTGCTGATTTGCCTTTCGTTGTGCGCTTGGGGATTCAAGCGAACCGGCTGGGCAATCGGCTTGGGAACGGCCGCCGCCTTCATTCGCGAGCTGGCGGTGCTGCATTGTATCGTGTCGTGCGTCGCCGCCTGCCACGAAAAACGATATCGCGAAGCCGTCGGTTGGGCGGCGGGCCTGAGCCTGTGGGGCGCCTTCTTCGCGTGGCACGCCTGGAACGTTTCGATTCACATGCCTGCGGACAATGCAACTACCGGCCCCGGTTGGTTGCGTTTCGGCGGGGCGGCTTTCCTCATCAGCCTGACGCAAATGAACGCCTACTTGATCGTGCTGCCGCAGGCGTTTGCAGCCGTCTATCTTGCGGCCGCCTGGTTGGGAATGCTCGGCTGGAACACGCCCTGGGGACACCGCACCACCTACACCCTGTGCGCCTACCTGGCGGCGTTCGCGGCCGTGGGACGCGAGTTCAACCAATACTGGGGCCAGTTGATCGCCGGTCTTCTCGCCCTGGCCGCCGCACATGCCGCAATCACCGTGATCGATTTAGTAATCGCGGCAAGACGGGCTTCCGAAACCGCCCAAAACCCCTCTGTCGAGGGAATCCCTGCTTGATTCGGCCGCGTTTTTGCGAATTTCTCGGAAATTCTGCCGGAAATCGCGAACCTGGGCGTTCGATTTGCTGTCTTAGCAGCCGTACTCCCCGTGACCTTTCCATCGCCTGCGGGTATTGGTTTTTCCCACTCGCGATGGGGCGGCGGGTCGAGTAAGATGAATGTCGGTAGCGGGTCGCGCCAAAAGCGTGTGTGAAAACGTGTTTTCGTCGCGGCGGCCTGCTCGAAATGTGATCTGTTGTTTCGTCGTTCCCTTCAAACCACGCAAATGCGTAGGGGTTGATCATGGGTACCGTCATTACGAAAGTCGTCAAGCTGGTTAAACGCGACGTCATCGGCACCACGCGAGTGAAGGCCGTCGTCGTTACCCTGACGCAGACGGTAGCCGGTATCGCCCTGCGCGCTTCTGCGGCCGCTTCGTGGTTTGCCTTGCAATTGCGCGAAGACCTTGCGTTGTTGCGGGCAAACGGTCTCATGCGGCGTTCGATGTGCGTGGTCCCAATGCCTCATGCCCATGCGGGCCGGTCGGCGGACCATCGACTCCGCCTCGGATCGGTCACGCGGCACGGGTCAAGTAGTCCGGGTTGTTGACCCCCGAGTTTCGGGACATTCACATCCACCGACGCTTGACCCACCGGGCGACCGATCACCGGTTGCGGGCGGTTTCTGTGCCGCGCCGGATTCGGATCGATGCTCGTTGCGGCAAGCGGCGGCTTGCACGAAGGGAACCAATCAATGGCGATCCAAGAACTCTCCCCCAATCCGAATACACGTATTTCCGACGCACAGCTCCCGATCGATGTCGAATCGCTCGTGACGGCCGCTCAAACCGGCGACGAACGGGCTTTCGAGATCTTGTTCGATGCCTTCCACGGCATGGTGCGTTCGACGGTGCGTGCCGTCCTCCGTGACGAAGTCGAAGCACAAGAGGCCGTTCAAGAGGTCTTCATTCAAGCCTATCGGAAGCTCGACCAGTTGACCGACGGCAGCAAGTTTCCCGGCTGGCTGCGGACGATCGCCAACCGTATGGCGATCAATCGCGCGGTCCGCGGCAAGCGGCACCGCATGCTTTCGGGCGAGTTTCTCGACAGCGAGCCGTGCAATGGAACGTCGCCGTTGGCCGACATGCTGGCCGCCGAACGCTGCGAGGTCGTTCGCCAAGGCCTGGAACGGTTGGGCACGCTCGACCGCGACACACTCGAAGCCTTCTACTTCGACGGCCAGTCGCTGGCCGAAATGAGTCGTCGGTTCGACTCGCCGATCGGCACGATCAAGCGACGGCTGCACGTCGCCCGCAAACGGCTGGCACGCGAAATCGAACCGTTGCTCACATCGTGATTCGCGCCACCCGATCCCGAAACTTTCAAGCGCAAGGAAACGGCGTCTTGCCCGACGGCAAGACGCCGATTTGTTTTTGGAACGGTATCCTCGCCGGAACACGCCCCGGCAACGTGCGGACTACTTTTGTTCTTCGTCTTCCTTCTTCGGCAACGGAACGGGCAACTTACCCTGGGCGATCAGTTCGCCGAACGTCGGAATCTTGACATCTTTCGGTTCGTCGGGTTTGCGAGGACGGCTCGGCAACTTCGCCACGGCATCCAGGGCCTGGCGAATCTTCTCGGGATTCCGCGCATCGAGCCGACGATCAAGCAACTTGTCGAGCGCCTGACCGTACAGGTTTCGGTTCTTCTTGCTCGTCCCCTCGTGGCAAAGATTGCACTTGGCCTCGGCGACGGCCTGGGCGAATGCCACATCTTTGGGGTCTTTGCTATCGGGTTTGACGTATTTTGCTTCGAACTCTTTCTTGAACTGGGAGATGGCCCAAGCCGGCTTCACCGCAACGGTCGCAAGCAAGCAGGCCGTCAACATCGCCAGTCCAACCAGAAGACGCCGCTTCATGAGATTCTTCCTCCAACAACTTTGCGGATGACGTGCACGAAACGTCCGACAACACGGCCTGAAAAATGGTCGTCACTCGATCTGTCGGTCTATGCCAAGTAAAGTCTACCCGTATGGTCAAGTCAATTTTTCTTTCGTTTTTTCCCGTTCGCGACCGCCCTTTTTGAGAACGGCGAACGAAAGCGGGAACGACGCCCAAGCGGCTTGCTCTTTCACGCGACAAAAGAACCGAACTCGGTTCAGGGGGCGGGAGCCGCCGGTGCGGCAGCTTGAGGATATGCCGTGAGCACGGCCGTCGTCTTGGCCGATTCGACGTCGAGCAACCGGATTTCCCCCGACCAGTCGCCGGCGACGATGTGCCGTCCGTCGAAACTCGCGGCCACTTCGAGAACGATCTCCGGGAAGGCCGGGAATGTCTTGATCGCCTTGCCCGCGGCGTCCCACACTTTGACCGTCTTGTCGCGTCCCCCCGAGACGAGCCTTCCGTCGGGCAAGAAATCGATCGTCTCCACTCCGCCGCCGTGTGCATTGATGCTGCGAATCAGGTTCCCGTCGAGCATGTTCCACAACTTCACCGTGCCGTCTTCGGAACATGAAGCGAGCACGTTCGAATCGGGACGCCAGGCCAAATCGGTGATCGCCCCTTTGTGTCCGTCGAGTCGGTAGAATTCGCGATCGGTGCCCGCCTCCCACACCCACAAACCGGCGCTGCGATCGGCCGTCGCCATGAGGATGCCGTCGGGACTGACCGCTGCGGCGTAAATCCAGTCGGTGTGCTTCTTGATTTGCGTGGTCAACGTCCCATCGGCGATGTTG